>DATHOO010000079.1:0-11412 GCA_035484815.1 Candidatus Acidiferrales bacterium | reverse complement strand
CCGTGGTGCGTCGCGGTTGTCGGCGCGTTGTGATGCGCGGCGCTCATCGATCCATGCTGATGACCGGACGCTACCGCGTTATGATGCGTTGACGCGCTGAGGCTGCCATGCGTCATGCCCGAGTGGCTCGCCCCAAGTGATCGTTGCACGGCCGAAACTCTCGGATGGCCGTGGTTCACGGAGGCGAGCTGTCCATGGCTTCGCGCTGCCACTTGCTGGTGAACGCGCTGGGCGCGCGTTGCGGCGATGCCGTGCCGGCGTGCGGCGATCTGTCTTGCCGTCGGCCTTGCGTGGATTCCGCCATGCCCACCGTTGAAGCTGACGCGCGAGCCACGGTTGATCACGGTCCTTCGAATGACGGTTCTATTGAACGTGTTGTGAATAACGGTGCGGTTCACGTTTACGACCGCGGTGTTGTAGTTAAACGCGCCGCCCGACCAGAAGCCGCCGGCGAAACCGGAGCCAAAGTAACCGAAGCCGTAGTTAATTCCGCCGTAGAAACCGACGCTCGATCCCCAGTAACCCGGGTTCCACCCGTAGGCACCGCCGCTATAACCCCAGTAACCGGGCGTCCAGAGCAAGCCAACGGCCGGCGGCGCCGTCCAATAGCCGGGGATCCAATAGTAGCCGGAGGCACCCCAGCCCCAATAGCCTGGGATCCATTGCCAGTTCGCATACGGCGCCGCCGGCTGGGCGTACACCGGCAGTGCGGGCGGAGCATACCCGGCCGTAACGCCGACGCCCCATCCCGGACCGCCGAAGCCGACGCCTACGCCCAAGGCAAATTGTGCCGAAGCGCTTAGCGGCAGGGCCGCGATGAGTAATGGCGCGACAATAGCCGCGAACGACCTTTTGATTCGTACTGTTGAAGCCAACATAACGGTAGACGCATACCCGCAATAGCGATTCAGTAACTGCGTCCTCATCGTTTTTTAGCGACGAGGCGCAGGCAGGCGCTTTGTCGGGTCACATTACGCGCAGACCACTCGTCAGAGTGGCATCGCTCTACGCACGAGAAATGGGGCAAGGTAAGGGCAATGTCGGATTGGCTAGCGGATCGCTTCGAAGAAAACCGATCGCACCTGCGAAGCGTCGCCTATAGGATGCTCGGGTCGATCGAGGACGCCGACGATGCGGTGCAGGAAGCATGGTTGCGCCTGAGCCAGCGAGAGAACGGCGGAATCGAGAATCTCGGCGGCTGGCTGACGACTGTCGTGGCGCGGATTTGTGTCGACATGCTGCGCGCTCGGCGCTCGAAGCGCGAGGAACCGTTGCAGCCGAGCATCCCGGACTTCATCGTCAGCCGCGAAGAGAGTCCGGAAGCGGAAGCGCTCACGGCAGATTCGGTTGGGCTGGCTCTGCTCGTCGTCCTCGATAGCCTGACGCCGTCCGAACGGCTTGCGTTCGTTTTACACGACATGTTCGCGATGCCGTTTGAAGAAATCGCGCCGATCGTCGGGCGGTCGCCTGCCGCCGCCCGTCAGCTCGCCAGCCGTGCACGCCGTCGCGTGCAAGGGGCGACGCCGCCGGCGACCGGCTTGGCGCAACGGCGGGCGGTCGTTGATGCGTTCATCGCGGCGGCCCGCGAAGGCGACTTCGCGGCACTCGTGGCGGTGCTCGATCCTGACGTTCTGCTGCTCGCCGATCGCGAACCAGCGGCGAAAGGCATTCGCGGCGCAACCGCGGTCGCTTCACAAGCGATAACGTTCACCACCAGGCTCGTTCAAAATCTGGAGCCGGTGATCGTCAACGGATCGCCGGGAATTGTGTCGTGGCTTCCGAATGGCCAACCGCTTGCCATACTGGGATTCGTCGTCACTACCGAGCGGATTCGCGAAATCTACATTATCTCGCTCCCAGATCGCGTGCACCAAGCCCTGTCACATTTGGGCGGCGGATTTCGTCACCCTGGCAAACCCCATCCAAATAGGAGAAGCAAATGAACCCGGTTCGTCTCATCCTCTACCCCGTCACGGATGTACCGAAGACAAAGGAATTTTTTGCAACGTTGCTCGGTACCGAGCCGTACGTCGATAGCAAGCCCTACGTCGGCTTCAAAGCTGGAGATGTCGAAGTCGGGCTTGTTCCGAAGGCGGCGCAAGGCGGCCATTCGGGAGCAATCGCGTACGTAGACGTCACCGACATCAAAGGCGCACTAGAGACGCTGCTAGCGGCCGGCGCTGAGAAGGTGCAGGACATCACCGACGTCGGCTACGGACTGTTGGTTGCGAGCGTCAAGGATCCAAATGGAATGTCCGTCGGCCTTCGCCAGCATCCGCAGAAAGCTTGAGATCGAGCGGATGCGGGAAGTTCTCGCGTCGAACGACCGCGGATGTTCCCGCATATTGAACCCTTCGAGAGCGGGATGCTCGAAGCCGGCGACTCGCAGCAGATTTATTGGGAATGCTGTGGCAATCCCGATGGGCGTCCCGTCGTGTACGTTCATGGCGGACCCGGCTCAGGTTGTACTCCACAAAGCCGACGTTACTTCGATCCAGGCATCTACAAAATCGTCTTAACCGATCAACGTGGCTGCGGACGCAGCCGGCCTCACGTCGAGACGGTCGGCGACCTCGAAGTCAACACAACCGCACATCTTATCAAAGATCTGGAGCGATTGCGCGAACATCTCCGGATCGATCGTTGGGCGCTCCTGGGAGGTTCTTGGGGAACCACACTCGCGCTAGCGTATGCCCAAACATTTCCGCATCGCGTGGCCGCGATGGTCTTGGCGTGCGTGACGACGACGTCACGTCGCGAGGTGCAATGGATCACGCACGATGTCGGCCGCATCTTCCCCGAGCAATGGGAGCGGTTTGCTGCCGTGGGCTCCGGCGATCGAAATCCGACAGACCTGGCAGGTTCCTACGCCGGTCTGCTTTTTAGCTCGGATGCCGCGGCACGGGAACGGGCTGCTAGCGAATGGTCCAGCTGGGAAGAGACGCATGTTTCGCTGGCTCCCGGCTACGCTCCAAACCGTCGCTTTCAAGATCCAGCTTTTCGCTTGCTCTTTGCGCGTCTTGTTACGCATTACTGGAGGAATGCCGCGTTCTTGGCTGAGGATCAATTGATCCGAAACGTCTCGACACTCAACGGCATTCCAGGAGTTCTTCTCCACGGACGTTACGACATCAGCAGCCCGCTTGAGACGGCGTGGCGGCTGCACCAGGCTTGGCGAGGCTCCGCACTTCAGATCATCGACGATGCCGGGCACGGTGGCGCGACCATGTCTGACAGCATCGTTGAGGCAATGAATCGCGTTACAGCGGTGCGCTCCATCCCGCGACCGTTGGATTGAGAATCACGTTGTGAAGCCGCTGATAGAACTCGGGAAGATCGAGGTAACCTCGATGCGAGAGCGGCGGCGCCCAACCGCTTTCAAAGCTTACGTCGACCACACGATCGAATATCGGTGCCGCCGTGAACGACAGAACATCCGTCGGATCCCAGCAAGTCACCCACGTAGCGAGCACGCTCTCCGGCGGCGACGGAGCTTTATTGTCGTTCGCGGCGCTATATTCGACTTTCGAACTCCAAAAGAGTTTCATTTCTTCAAAGAGACTCACCTGGCAGCCCGCCGCACACCATAGGTCGACTTTGATCCCGGCATAATCTGGTTGAGTTCCCACAATACTGGCAAGAGACTCGTAGACGATTTGACCGCCTTGACTGTGGCTCAGCACCACGATCGGCTCGCCGGTCTTTGCCTTTTCTTCGGCGGCGGCTTTCAGCGCCGTTAAGAAGTCGAGTAGGATGGGCCCGGGCGCCTGCGGTGTTCCGCGCTTTGAAAGATAGACAAAGACGTCTCCAAAAAGTGTGGTCACGGGGTCATTGAGCGGTTGTCGATAACGAAGCAGCGTCTTTGCCATTTGGAGTGCGTCGCCGTGTTCGGCCTCTTCCACGGCGTGGATGATAACGTCGGCGATGCCCTGGAGCCAGCCCGTCGCGATGCCCTTCGCGCTAAGGATTTGCGCGGAAGCCGCCTCGACGCTGTGATAGGTGAAGGTCTGTTTCGGCTCTTGCTCGTCGTATAAATTGTCCACGGTTTCGGACAATGCGTCCGCCGATGGAGCATAAGCTTCGTCGGCGGGCCGCTCGAGCGTCCTTGCAGCCAACGCCGTTTGACACCGGGCGCCCAACGCCGATTTCGTGATATCTCCAACCGGCGTATCGGTCGCGGCGTGGGGAACGCGAACAGACGACTCATAGGGAAGCGACAGAACAAGCAGGACGGGATCGCTAGGATCGCCTACTGGAGCCGGCGCCGCCGCCTTGGCAACGGGAACAGTTCCCGGCAAGGATTCGTGATTCCAGTAAAAAACGACGCCGTCGCCACCCCAATATACCGGGATGATGGTGCAGGTGGGGCCCCTCTGTATCGCCGGCGCCACGTATTGTGTCAGCCGATCGAGAACGCCTTCATCGCGAGCCCAGTTAGGATTACGCACGTTTGTCCCGTGGATCGCGATGATTGGCATTCTACGAACGCTCGTACCCGTTACGGCGTGAACCGAAAAACCGTTCCATCGGGAAACTCCGACGAGCCCCCAACGTACGTGCTGCCGACGAGCCGATGGTCACGGTCGAGAAAAAGGTTGCCCCTAGGATCGTAACCGTCGGCTCCGTTGACGAAGTTCATGAGGACCTTCTCTTCATAGTTACTTCCATTCGGCACGAGTTCGTACACCACACCGCCGAAGCCGGAGCCGCCTTGCCAAGTCGTCCCGTACAGCGTCCCTCCTCGGCCGATTACGACGTTGCTCATGGGATAGTAGCCGTCGGTACCACTTCCAAAGACCCAGAGCACGCGTTCGGTGTAACCCGACCCCGACGGCGTCAACTTGTAAACCGTTCCACACCCATAGCCGTCGGCGCAGCCGCCTCCACCGCCATAATCGGTCACGCCGTACATTGCTCCCGACGAATCGAACGTCAATCCCGACGAGGGACCGCTGCCGTCGCTACCGCCCTTAAAAGTGTAGACTTTGCTTTCAGAGTAACCCGTGCCCGACGGCGTGAGCTTAAATACGATGCCGCAGCCGTGCGAGCAGCCATTGCCGCCGCCGCCAGCCGTTCCATAGAGGACACCGTTCTTTACCAGCGTCAGCGGCGCAGCCGGATACTTTCCGTCGGAATCGCCGCCAAAAGCGCGCATGATCGTCTCGGCGTACGCTCGGCCCGACGGCGTCAACTTGAAGGCAATGCCGCCTCCGAACGCACCGCCAACCGAAGTCGTGCCGTAGAGTGCGCCGTTCGCATCGAGCACCATGCCGGCGTCGGGATTCGCGCCGTCTTTTAGGTTGCCGCCGAAACTCCAAATCACGCGCTCGCGCACGCCGCCCTTCATCGTGAGGCGAAAAGCCGCGCCGTAGCCGTAAGCGCCTCCCCACACCGTCGTACCGAAAAGCGCGCCGGAAGCGTCCATTGCCAAAGCGCCGGAGGAACTGCTTCCGTTGCGGCCGTTAAACGTCACCAAGGTTTTCTCGGCGTACTTTCGACCGATTGGTGTTAGTTCGAAAATCGTGCCCTGGTCGGGCGCACCTCCCCCGATCGTACCGCCGTAGAGATTTCCGGCCGCATCGGCGATCACGCCTCCGATGGGGTCGCCACCGTCGGCGCCACCCGTGAAGTTCCACAAGACTCGCTCTTTTGGCGGACGGACAGGCTGCGTCGCCGCGAGCGAGAGGAGCGCACCGTGTTGGGCTGCCGGAGGGGCGCCGACGTTAGCCCCGCCGCATGCAGCCACGATCGTCGTGCCCAGGCAGATCCCGATGAGATAAAACGGCTGCTTCATGCCGGTATCCTCCGTTGAAACGATTCAACTCCCGCGCAACGCAACCCCGCGGGTCCGCTTTAACGTCATACCTGCGAACACGGACGAATACGTTCTCGCGCGGAGGCTTCGGCTATGCCAACACGTTTGGGAAAAGCGGCGTACGGAATCCCAGCCCTCCTCGGCTTTGTGATAATGTCGATACGCCCAGGAGCGCCGGCGTTCGGCGATGCTCCGGCTGGGGCACCGCAGCAGCCGTCGCCGTTCTCCTATTTCATCGGAACCTGGAGCTGTCGGGGCGTGTTTCCCAGCACCGGCAAAACGATCGCCTCGACAATCCGGTTTACCCAAGACGGCACCTCGCTCGTCAAACATCATGACGACCTGCCGCCGAATGCCTATCATGCCATCGAGCTCTGGGGATTGCGCGCTGCGGACGGGCGATTCAACGCAGCGATTCAAGATAGCTTCGGCGGCGTTCGGGACTTCAGCTCGCCGGGCTGGAACGCGGACTCACTGGTATGGACGAGCGCTGCGCAGGTGCAACCGCAGCAGCAGTTTGCCTATACGAAGAAATCAAATGACGCTTTTGAAGTTGACTGGCGCGTTTTAAAAAACGGCAGCTACATCGTCGGCGACACGCTGACGTGCGCTCGCGTGGAGCGCTAACCCCCGGAGCGCTCGCGCGCAATCTCTTGCTGAACCGCTGCCTGGCGCGACTCCGGGCTTGCGCCGGCTAAACGCAGCGCTTCATCTAAACCTTTCTGTAACACGACGTCAGTTTGGCCAGCCACATCGGCGGCCGTCGGTTCGACCCAGAGGTCCGGGAGGATGCCGACGCGCTGCAGCTGCTTCCCATCGGGGTAGCGAACGCCTTGGCCGCTAAAGAACATTCGGACCGCGCCGGGAGCGACCAACGAGGTAACGTCGCCGTCGGCTCCGTCCGTCGGCGTGCCAACGAACCTGGTGTGAGCCGAGCGAAAAAAGAGCGCGCTATGCTCCGCGCGACTGATCGCCTTTTCGTCGATGAGCATTACCGTCGGCTTGAGATACTTGGAACCCGCCGTGCTGCCGAGCATTTGATAGACCTCTCGATACGACGGCGGCACCGTGATTTCGCCGGCTTCGCTGTCGGTCGGCGCGATGACAAACGGGGTGTTGAAGAGCGCAACCCGCACCGCGCTGGCTCCCGTCAGCCGCGGCGCAATTTCCCAGGCCGCGTCACTCTGCGGATATCCGCGGCCGTCAAAGACGATCGCGCGCGTATTCTTGAGCGCGTCGAACATCGCATCGACGTCTGAGTCATCCAGACGATCGAAGGCAACGTAGCCGACGCCGCCCGGCAAAACAAAGTACTTACGTGGCGGCCCTGTCGCCGGGACTTGGTAGACCTCGCGAACGAACGTTGCGGTCGTCGTCACTCCCGTCATCGGCGTATGGAAGCGAAGCGTGATGGCGGTCCCTCGAGGGCCGGTAAAGACCGACGGCAGCGCCGCGGTGTTGAGCGCCGATTCATTGGCAGACTGCGGCGTCGACGAGCAGATATACCCCTCGATCTGAACCATTGCTTCGCGCGTCGCGACGCCGTCAACATCGTCGATCACGTCGCCGAGACGCAGGCCGTGCAGCGCTTGGCCCGACGTGTACAGCTCCGAGACGACGGCTTGCCCGTGGAGATATCGCGCCTCAAATGGCAGCCCGGCACGGAACTCGGTCTTTATCGTATCGTTCCAAACCAGACCGTGTGAATCGTGCAGGTGGGCATAGAACTTCATCAATCCGAGCACGTAGGCGCGCGCGCCGTTGGCGCCCCGCTCGTCGTCGATCGCTTGGCGGCCGGCGGCGTCCCAGTCGTCGTGCATCAACGCCGTGTAGGGTGAGAAATACCGGATGACGTTGTACACTCGCGCTACCGCCAGCAAGCGCATCGCTTCGGCGGGAAATGTCGCCGCCGCGTACTGATTGTCGTTGAGGCGCTCGGGGGGCGGGCCGACATAGGCTGCAACCCGTGGCGCTTGCGATTGGAGATTCGCGACGGCGTCCTCGACGCGGGTCGCCGCGACGGACGAAAACGTTTGTTTCGAGGCAACGTCGGCGAGATCGCCGGTTCGATAGGTGACGCTGACGCCGTATGGGAGATCGATCGTGACACTGCCCGCCGAGAGCGCCGAAGGCTGACCGCCGCTTGAATAGATCGTCGCTTCACCGCGCCGCGCGAGCGCAATGGCGATCGAGGGCAGCGACGTCGAGCCGTTGACGAGAAAGCCGAACCGGCGAGTTTGCGCAGACGTACCATGCAGCGTTACCGCGTCGCCGGTCTGATCGAACGCGGAATAGCCCGCGTAGCCGCCAACTTGATTCGGATAGCCCAGATAGGCGCGCGATCGCTCCCGAGGAAGCGTGACGGAGCCTTTGAGCAGCTCGAGCAACGGTGAGCCAGGCGAAAACAATAATCCGAGCGATTCTACATCTTCCTCATTCGCTTCAGTGACGCCACGGATATCGAAGAGCACGTTTGGGCTTCCGGCGGCAATGTCGATCGTGCGTTGCGCTTCCTCCGCGACCCGCTGGCTTGAAATGCCGTGCGGAAGCGCGATCGCGGCAACCGTGCCGAAAGAGCGGACGCTAATTGCTCCCGCGACGGTGCGCGAATCGCCATCGATGTGCGTCGCCGGGTCCCCAAGCGGTGCGAGCATCGCTTCGATCGCGGCCCGATACGTCGCGCGATCGCGCGCCGCGAAAATGGCCGGCTCGGCGCCCATGAAGGCGGCGTCCCAGTCGACGCTGCCATCCGTCGCTTCCGGATCGAAGAACTTGATGTCGCCCCACAACTTCATCGCGGCCAGAAGCTGCGTTTCGGCTGAAACCGGTTCGCCTTGAGGTAAACCCGGCACGGACGCCGTCTGCGCGAGCAGCAGCGTCAATGATACCGACACGACATTGCGACGCATCAACGACACTTTGGTGCTCGCCGTCATCGTTCTAGTATAGAACAGCCAGTCCAACGCCGCGGATCGAGCCGTGCGCGACGCACTTGAGATTCATTGAGAAAACCGCCGGTATCGATTTACGAACGCGCCGCGGCGCGCGCGGAATCAAACTCCGCTTGCGCTTTCTTCACCTCTTCGAAGTTGTCGTGCGCCCATTGCGTCAGCGAGCCGAGCGGCCCGCAAAGGGTGTGGCCCAGCGGCGTTAGTTCGTACTCGACGCGCGGCGGAATCTCGGCGTAAATCGTCCGCCTCACCAACCCGTCGCGCTCGAGATCGCGTAAGGTCTGCGTCAGCATCTTCTGCGAGATGCCGCCGATCATTCGTCGCAGCTCGTT
Source organism: Candidatus Acidiferrales bacterium (assembly GCA_035484815.1). GTDB lineage: Bacteria > Vulcanimicrobiota > Vulcanimicrobiia > Vulcanimicrobiales > Vulcanimicrobiaceae > Cybelea. The sequence goes on along the minus strand of DATHOO010000079.1, from coordinate 2,314 downwards.
GAAGCGCCGATGCCTCGCTTGCGCGAGGATCCCGATGATCAGTGTTGTCCACTTGTCGGCGATGCGGTCGAGGATCAGACGCGAGGGACAAGCTGCTTGGTTGTACACTGCGGCGTCCGAAGGCAGGAGGGGAATTTCCTTGGTTTCCATTAGGTTCCTAGGCTACTTTAGAGTGCGTACTTGATTGTCTACGCTTAGTATGCAAAAGTTACTAACACAACGATAGCATAGTTTCACGCTATCGGCAACCATAAGGAGCCAAGCAAGCCAGATGACCACCACCCAAGTGCAAGACAAGCAGACCTACTCGCTCGATCGCGCCCACACGACGGTCGAGTTCGTCGTCCGCCATCTGATGATCACGAAAGTACGCGGCCGCTTTACCACCTTCGACGGGCAAATCGAGCTCGCGTCCGGGAGCGATCTTCCGGTCGCGATTTCAGCGTCGATCGACGCCGCCTCGATCGACACCCGCGAGGATCAGCGCGACGCGCACCTTCGTTCGGCCGACTTTTTTGAGGTCGAGAAGTACCCAACCCTAACCTTCGAAAGCACGCGCATCGACGGAACCCCGGACGAGTTCACCATTGACGGTAAGCTGACGATACACGGGGTCACCCGCGACGTTTCGCTCTCAGCCAACTTCGAGGGGCGCGCAAACGATCCGTGGGGTGGCGTACGTACGGGCTACAGCGCACACACCACGATCAATCGTAAGGATTACGGTTTAACTTGGAACGCAGCGCTGGAAACCGGCGGCGTCGTCGTCGGTGACGAAATCCGCATCGAGCTCAACGTCGAGGCGATTTTGCAGCCCTAGTGGGCTGCGCTATTCGCCTCGTTCTCTGCGGGTCTCCGCGCCCTCCCGCGCCGACTCCCGCCGATCTGCAGCGGTTCGCCCAGTGCTCGGTTGACTCCCCAACTCGTGCCAATCCGATTCGGACATGTCGACGCCGTAGTGCTGGGCTGCCTTTTTGATGTTCTCGAATGCCAAGGCGCGATCGGCGTCGGAGACGCCGATGGTCTGATCGAAGCGCGCAATCGCATTTCGCACGTGACTGGCATCGGTTAGCGGTTCCTTCCGCTGCGCCGGAAAGGCGAAGACGCTATCGGGCAGGTCGCTTCGTTCGGTCAGATCGCCGTGCTTTGTATGCGGTTCCCAAGTGGCTTTCATCAGGAGTTCCTCCTCAATTTCCGCCGCGCGACGGTAGGGCGAGCTTACCACAAAGAGGCCATCGGCAAAGCAAGCGCTCCACCAAGGCGCTGCGGCGACGGGCCGCAAAGGTGCAACGATGCGTCAGGCACTCTCGCGGGGATTCTTGATACTCGCGACGCTTTTCGTGGTCGTCCTCTACTACTTGCCGATCGGTCACGTCGATTTCGCCGAAAACTGGGGCGAAGGCACGTTCGGCCTCACCCTGCTACCGCGAAGCCCGATCGTCGTCGGCATAGACCGCGGCTCACCCGCAGCGCGCGCCGGGGTGCGTATCGGCGACCGTATCGTTGACCAGGGCAATTTTGAAATTTCCTCGCGCGTGCGATCGGCCTATCCCGGTGAACGCGAAACGCTCACGTTCGCACGCCCTCACACGATCTACACGGTCACGCTCGCAGCTGTGCCGAACCCGCACTTTCGGCTATTGCAACGCGTGGGCGGCATCCTCTCGTATATTCCGCCGACCGTCTTTTTGATCGTGGCCTTTTTGCTGGTCTTCTTGAGACCGTCGGTGATGTCGTGGTCGTTCTACGTTTTCGCGGTTGGTTACTTCGGCACGGGTCCGGTCTTCTCGTATTGGTCACACATGCTACCTCCAGGAGCCTTCGCCGCGCTGACTTTCGTGCTCAGCGTGATCTTTGGTGCATGGAGCGTTCTGCCGTTGCTGCCGTTCCTCTTGCGGTTTCCTAACGGCGACGTCTACGGTTGGCGCCGGCGAATCGACCCGCTCGTCTGGATTTTTCTTACGATCTCCTTTGTAATTTATGTGGTCGAGTGGCGCGTCTTTACGACCACCGGGTCGCTTCCGGCTTGGGACATCGTTGCGAGCACGGTAATTCCGCTTGCGGCCTTCGTCTTCGCCGGTTTAATCCTCGCGAAGAACCTGGCCACGGCGACGCCAAGCAACCGCCAACGTCTGGGGTTCGTGGTCATTGGAACCTTTTTGTCCTTCGTCGCGTATGCAGTGTACTTCATCCCCGGCGTACCCTTTGCGGTCGGACAAGTCGTCGGCTTTGCCGTCGTTCTGATGCCGATCTGCATCGCGTATGCCGTCTTCAGGCTGCGCGTGCTTGACGTAAACTTCGTGCTCAACCGCGC
>DATHOO010000078.1:0-13766 GCA_035484815.1 Candidatus Acidiferrales bacterium | reverse complement strand
CCGTTATGCTGCTCGGTGAAGCGATGGGACTCTCACCCGCCGATCAGGAGCGTCTCAAAGACGCCGCACGAAAGCCCGGCGCGCGTCCGACGGACGCGAACGTTCCGGCTTCGCTATTGCTTCAGGCGGCCGCGCTGGTCGGCCGCGAGGATGACGTCGCGCGCGCCGGCGCTTTGCTGCGCGAGAACGCGCGGTTGGTAACGCTGGTGGGACCGGCCGGCGTCGGAAAGACGAGCCTTGCGATCAAAGTTGCGCTGGAGTGCGCCGGCAACTTCGAGCACGGTGCGGCGCTCGCGGAGCTCTCGCCGATTGCGGATCCGGCGCATGTTCCGGCGGTGGTGGCGCGGGCGCTCGGCATCCGCGAATCACCCGACACGCCCGCGATCGAAACCGTCGCCGCGTACCTGCGCCCCCGAACGTTGCTGCTCGTCTTCGACAACCTCGAGCATCTCTTGCCCGCGGCCGAGTGGATCGCGAGGCTACTCGCGCAATGCCCACGGCTCGCCATCCTTGCGACAAGCCGCGAGCCGCTGCATTTACCGGCCGAGCACACCTACCCGGTGCGCCCGCTGCGCAGCGATGCGGCCGTAACGCTCTTCGTACAGCGTGCGCAGATGGCCAAACCCGACTTCGAATTGGATCCGGCGAACTCAAGCGCCGTCGATAGCATCGTGGATCATCTCGAGGGTTTGCCGCTGGCAATCGAGCTCGCCGCTCCGCGCCTCCTGCTGCTCTCACCGAAAGCGCTGGCGGCGCGGCTCGAGCGGCGGCTTCCGCTGCTGGGCGACGGCGCGAGCGATCGTCCGGAGCGGCAGCAGACGATGCATGGAGCGATCGCGTGGAGTTACGACCTGCTCGCCGGCGACGAGCAGCGGCTCTTCCGGCAACTGGGCGTGTTGCGCGGCGGCGGCACGCTCGAAGCCGCGAAAGCGGTCTCCGGCGACCGCAACGACGGTCGGTCGATTCTCTTCCAGCTCGCACCACTCTTTGAGAAAAACATGCTCTGGCTCGCCGAAGACGGTGCGACGGAGCCGCGCGTATCGATGCTTGAGATGTTGCGCGAGTTCGCGCACGAACGGCTCGTCGAAAGCGGCGAGCTCGCCGCCGCGCAACGACGGCACGCCGAATACATCTTGCAATTCACCGCCGGCGCCGAACGCGCGCTTACGAGCTCGGAGCAGACTTGCCGGCTCGCGCGCTTAGACCGCGACCATGCAAACGTGCACGCCGCGCTCGAGTGGGCCGCCGCCAATGCGCAGATCGAGATCGGCTTTCGCTTCTTGAGCGAGCTCTGGCGCTTCTGGTGGCTGCACGGATATCTCAACGACGGCCTCGGCTGGTTCCGAAGATTCTTAGCGTTGCGAAAAACCACACCGAACGTCGTGCCCGACGGCTTGTACGGCAAGGTGCTGCGCGGGCACGTGGTGCTGCTTTCGGCGCTGGGAAGTTACGACGAAGCGCTGGCATCGTGCACCGAGGCAATCACGCTGCAACGCCGGCTTCGCGACGACAGCGGTCTCGGCGCTTCGCTCACGTCGCTCGGCGTCATCTGCCAGTTTCGCGGCGAGTACGACCGCGCCGAGGAAGCGCACGGCGAGAGCCTCGCGATCCGGCGGCGCAGCGGCGACGACGCCGGCGTCGCAACGTCGCTATCGAATTTGTCGTCGGTGGCGTACAGCAAGAACGATCTCGCGCGCGCCGCCGAGCTCGGCGGGGAAAGCATCGCGATCTATCGCCGTCTCGGACACGAATCCGGGCTCGCGCACGCGCTGACGAAGCTCGGGCTCGTCGCCTCTTCCGAGCGCGAGTACGTTCGAGCGGAGGGATTTTTCAACGAGTCGCTGCGCGTACAGCGCGCGATCGGCAACACCGGCAGCATCATCTATTCGCTGGTGAATCTGGGCTCCGTCGCGCACAAACGTGGCGACGACGTCCTCGCCCGCGAGCACTACCGCGAGGCGCTCGAGCTGCTCGATTCGGTGCAGAACAAATCGGCGCTTGCCAACACGCTCGAGGATATTGCCGCGACGATCGCCGCGCTCGGCGATCCAGCACGCGCGGCGCGGCTTTTTGGCGCCGCCGACGCGCTGCGCACGACGCTGCGCTCGCCGTTATTTCCCGCGGAACGCGCCGAATATGAGGCGGAACTCGCGAGGGTACGCGTGATGCTGGGCGACGATGCGTTCGACGTGCAGTGGCGCATCGGCGCAAGCAATACGCTCGAACGCGAGCTCGAGGAGGCGCGGGAAGCGCTGGTGCCGACTACGGCGCGGTGACGAACCACTCGGTTCCGAAGCGATCGTGCAGCGCGCCGAATTTGCCACCCCACTCGGCGTCGCCAAATGGCGTGAGCACCGTGCCGCGTTTCTCGTTACGCGTTGTAAACACGACGAAGCTCGTCGATGTCGAGTTTCCCCATTTGCAGCATTGCACGCATCGCGCGCTGCGAGCGTTCCTCGTCGTCGCCGCCGAGAACGTCGCGCAGACCGGCGGGGACGAGGTTCCATGCGAAGCCGTAGCGATCGGCAACCCATCCGCACGGCAGTTGTTTGCCGCCTTCGGAGAGCTTCTCCCAAAGCGCATCGAGTTCGGCCTGTGTTTCGCAGCTCACGAAGAGTGCGATCTTGCCTTGTGGGAACTCATCGCTCGGCGGTTGCGGATCGCCCATCGGCGCGTTGATCGCCATGAACGGCTGCCCATCGAGGTCGAAATCGATCGTCATCACCGAGCCGGCCGGTCCGGGACCAGCGTCGCCGTAGCGGTTCACGTCGGTGATTTTCGAGTTCTTAAAAGTAGCTACGTAAAAGTTGGCCGCCTCTTCGGCCTGACCGGTGAACCACAGAAATGGGGTGATGCTCGGCATTGCGTTCTCCTTCTGGTCACTTCGACTGCGCCGCTTCGCGGTTCGCTGCGATGACATGACTACGTTTGGGGTGAGACGATTGGTTCGTTCGGGACGACGAGCGCCATGCTATCAAGCAAACTTTGCCCGCGCGCTGGAGATCGTTGGCGACCGCTGATGATCGTCCGCGACCTGCTGATCGGACCGAAGCGTTTCAGCGACTTGCACACGGGCCTTCCAAAAATTCCGACCAACGTGCTGACCACGCGGCTGAAGCAGCTTGAGGCGGCCGGCGTCGCCGCCAGGCGCGCCCTTCCGCGGCCTGCAGGCGTCGTCTACGAACTAACGCCGCGTGGGCAGGAGCTCGAGACCGCCGTCGCCGCCACGCCCGCGCTAAAGGATCTCATGTCCGGCCAGATGACGCCTCAACAGGCGTTGGCGAGCGGCGCGGTCCGCGTCCGTGGCAATCGCCGCCTCTTCGATCGGTTCGCCAAAATCTTCAGAATCTAATAGGCAGGTGCTCCCTCCCGCTACCTGCCTTAATAAGCGCTTGACGGCGATGATACGAATTACGCCCGCAGTCGCGCTTGCGTGATCGCGTCCAGTTGGCCGTAGGCTGGACACAGTCGCGAATTAATCGGAGCGAAATGGGGGGGCGCGACGAGACCGTCGCAAAGGGTGCTCCTCCACCAGCTCTGCAGCCAAAAGTCAAGTAATCGTCAATATTTTCTTTCAAAAAAAACACCTGGGTTAGAGGATTTCGGGATTGCTACACTATAGTTGCCGAGCAGGCCTCAGGGTGTGCCGATATCACGGTCGATAAGACGACCGCGGATAGTTGGCACAAGCCTGGAGGGTCACTTTCCCTACTACACGCTAAGGAGAAACTAACCGCATGCGTTTGTTTACATCAGCGCTGTGTGCAACAGTCGCTGTAGGGCTCCTCGCAGGTTGCTCCGGCAATAGCCTCTCGACCCCGTCCTCGTCGGCGCCGGTCGGAGCGCAAGCCAATCACATCGTGAACGGGCACTTCATTCCGGGATACTCGCGGTTCGCCAACCTCGTTCCCGTCGAGCTGCGTCCCACCGGCCCGCAACCGGTCCTCGACCGTATTACGCCTGACAAGCACAAGGCGAAGGGCGGCGCCTGGGGCAGCCAGTTCTACGCCAGCAAGATCAACGGCTACGAAGGCAGCCTAAAGTCGAACCCGGCGCCGTCGTGCACCGACACCGCCAGCTATCCGAACGGCATCGCCGTTGACGGCAAGGGCGCCCTCATCGATCCGGACGGCGGAACCCGTACGGTTATCGTCTACAAGCCGGGCCTGTGCGCGGGAACAGCAGGTACGATCACCGATAGCAACGGCCAGCCGGCCGACGCTGCGTCGGCTAATGCAGCGACCGGCACGATCGCTGTCGGCAACATCTTCGGTACTGCCGGCGCGGGCGGCATCTCGGTCTGCACGCTCAAGAGCGGCTGCTCGGCATTCCTGACCAACTCGAACATCTACGAACTTGCTGGCGTTGCCATGGACAAGAAGGGCAACTGCTACGCCTCGGCCGAGACCAGCGCCGGAACCGCGACCATGACCTACTTCGCTGGCTGCGCCGGATCCGGAACGGCCGCGACCGGTTGGCAGAACACCTACTACGGCGGACTCGACATTGACGGCAAGGGCAACATCGTTGCCATCGATGCCTTCACCCCGGCACTTCGCGTCTACTCGGGCTGCAACCCGACGTGCAAAGCCGTTGCCGGTCCCTTCTCGCTGCATGGCGACACCGTTTTCGGTCACCTTAACAAGAAGGGCAACATGTTCATCGGCGGCGACTACGCGAATGGCGAGCTCGACGTCTACAAGTACAGCACCAAGGGTCTCACCTACCTGTACAGCGAAACCAACGGTTTCAGCGTTAGCGACGACGTTGAAGGCGCTGCGTTCGACCCGCGTTCCAAGGAGTAGTTAAAAGCTCCGCGAGCGTTACGGAAAACCCGGAAGAGCCGGCGGTTGCGACCGCCGGCTCTTCTCATTTTCGAACGGTCTCACAAATGACGGCGCTATCGAGCGCGTCGAGATTCGGCAGTAGCCGCGTCGCGAGCGCGAGTGCGGCTACATCCGGCGGAAAGTCGCGGTTGGGAATCGCGACCACGGCGATTCGCGCGCCGTGCGCCGAGCGAATGCCGTTGGCCGAATCTTCGACGGCAGCCGTGCGCGAAGAGTCGGCGCCGAGCAGTTCTAGGGCGCGGAGATAGACGTCGGGCGCGGGCTTACCGCGCGCAACTTCGTCGGCCGAGACGACGACGGCAAAGAGCGCGTCCCAGCCGGTTGCCGCGAGCACGGTTTGCGCGACGCGCAGCGCTGCGGACGATGCGAGCCCTAACCGAAAGTCACGTGCGAGCCGGTGGAGCGCGGCATCGGCGCCGGGCAGCACCGGCGGCTTTGCGAGCCGCTGCGCGACCGCGGTGACGACGCGCTCGGCGATTTGTTCCGGCGCGACCGCCACGCCGAGATCGTCGTGCAGGTAGCGCGCCCACTCCGACGTGCGCATGCCGATCATTGCCGCCGCCGCGTCAGGCCGCCATTGACCGCCGTTTGCCATAACGAACTCGTGGCGCACGTCGCGCCAGATCTGCTCGCTTTCGATCAGCGTTCCGTCGAGGTCGAAGATGACGTCAGCCCTCATGTTCGAAGCGCCACACCGATGTTTTCGCGCATCAGGGACTCTTCGTCGCCGTCATCTTCTGCTACTTGATCAACTTCATCGGCGACGTCGTGATCGCATGGGCGCTCCACTTTCTGCTCGTGCCGACCAATACTCCCTTTACGGCCCCGGTGTTACTGGAGGATCGGCGGCGACACCAAACGAGCTGTTGAGATCCGTGTGCAGTCGAGCAGATAAGACGCGCCCGAATCCGTTGCGGGCTACTTCGCCCACGACATTATCATCGTCGCCGCCAACGTAGAGACGCCGGTTTTGCGCGAGCGTGAGCTGGCCTATGTCGAACGTCGTGGTCATGAGCACTTTGCGACGCAGCTTATACGTCTTGGGCGCGTAAATGAAGACTTCGTTGAAATTATAATCGCAGACCTCGATGTCGCCCGTCGGGCCGACGATGACACCGTACGGATCAATCAGATCCTTCTGTCCAAACTCTTTGGATGGCTTGGTTGCGCCCGGCGGATAGACCGCGATGAATGCTTCGGTGGTGGTCTGCTCGCCGACGTAGAGGTTTCCCTTGGAGTCTACGGCGACGCCGTAGGGGATCAATCCGCTGAGCACCACCGACGGCTTAGAGCTTCCAGCAGGAAACTCGACAACGCTGCCTTCGTAAGCGCCCTCCTCGTTGGAAACCCAAACGTTGCCCTTCGAATCGACTGCGACTGCAGCGGGCACGGTGAGATCTTGCGTCAACGTCTGCGATGGCGTCGAACTGCCCGGCGGATAAATGGTCACGTCAGGAGGGTTGTGGCTGTCATTGGTCACGTACAAGTTACCAGTTGAGCCGATAGCCATGCCCTGAGGAGTGCTAAGGCCGCTGGTGATCGACCCGATCGGCGACGGGTTGGCGCCCTGGGCTGGAAAAATCCAGACGGTGTTCGCGTAGGCGTCGGCGACGTATATGTAGTCGTGCGTTGGCGTAGCCAGCGGTCGCCCGTGAACGTGAGTGAACGCAGCGGTCTGCGCCGGGGGTGCGATCGCCGAAGAGCCGGCTGCAGAACAGCCCCCAACGGCAAAGAGCGCGCTAACCGCGATCGCCAAAAGCGGCGCAGAGTATTTCATTGTCGAATCTCCTCAAAAGCTGACGAGTCGTTTACCGGAATGGTAGCGGCGGTCTAAGGGGCGGCGCAAGCGTAATTACCTAGGAGCAGGAGCGATGATTGCGAGCCGGCTGCTGGAAGCAGACATCCTGTATCAAACCGGCGCGCTGCGCACGGCATCGGGGTGTCTTGCGGCGCTGGCTCGCGAGACCTCACTGCCGGATGCGAGACTCGCTTCGCTCAGCCGGTTGACCGAGATTGCCTGTGACCTCGGAGAGCTTGCGGACGCTCGCCAGCACGTAGCCGAAATGGAGCACATCGAACGCGCCAGTGCTGACCTTACCATCCCCGATCGCGTCGAACTCAACTACGCTCGGGCGCGTTCTGCGGTTTCCGTGCGCGACGGCATGATGCTGCAACGAGGCGCGCGCGAAGCGCTTCGCTTTGCAAACCAATCACCCCGCAGCGAGCGCGCCTGGTCGTTGGCGATACGGATCAACGCATATCTTGCCGTCGACCGCTATCATCGCCGCGATCTCGCCGGGGCCGGCGATGCTGCACAAGCTGCAATCAGCGCGATGGGCAAAACCACCGGCGCGCTGCCGTACGTCAAGACACACGCGTTGACCACGCGTGCGGTGATCGATCTGCACGATCCCAATCGCTCCCATCTAGCGCTAGGCGAAAACGTCGAGGCGCTAACGCTCGCGTTATCGAGCGGCATGACCGCCACCGCACGCGACGCGTTGTTCAACGTCGTGAATTGTTGGCTGTACTGCGACGACAGCGTCCGCTCGTCGCGTGAGGCGCACCTTGCGCAGGAGAGTCTACAAGAGATCTTGATGGACCCGCGGAGCATCGGCGATCCCCTACTTGCCGCGACCTCACTGTCGACATGCGGTCGTTACGACGAAGCCATCGAGCTGATTGACGGGAGCGACGTTCGTTCCGCCGACGCGAGCACGGGCTGGGTGCCGATCTTCTTCGAGCCGGTAACGGCGACGAGGCGCGCACGAATTCTTTTCAAAGCGGGTCGGTACGCCGAAGCCGAGCGCGCCGCCGCGCATGCGCTCGACGTATGGGATCGTTCCGGCTTAGGCGGCGAAGGCACGGCGCTGCGGGTTCGCGCCGAAGCGCTCGAAGCGCTCGGGAACCATGCGCCGGCAACGGAAGCGATCGAGAGCGCGATCGCGGCGCTGCAACTGCTCAGCCCCGTGCATCACATGGTCGGCGCGTATAGGTGCGCCTTTCGCCTAACGAAGAAGCCTAAATACCGCAACGCTGCCGGCGATCTGATTGCCGGACTCAATAAAGATGCCGTCTCGCCGCAAGGGATGCAGCTAACCCCGCGCGAGCGTGAGATTGCCATGCTCGTTACCGAGGGGAAGACGAATAAAGACATCGGGACGCGATTGGGGATCAGCCGGCGGACCGTCGAGAATCACGTCGCGTCGATCTTCAACCGGCTGTCTATCCGCGCACGCTGGCAACTCACGACCGAATTGATCGACCGTTTCTGACGTAAAACGCGCCTTACAATTTCTTCATCACCGTCGCGTATCGTGTGCGAGAAACCACTTTATCACTCGCACTGGGAGAGTACACGACGAAATGTTCAGAAAGTCTTCAGGATTTATGGCGGTGGTCGCCGCGACGGCGCTGACCGCGTGCGGCGGCGGCGGCTCGGGCGGTTCGGCCGCCGGATTATACGGAGGCGGCCCGCCAACGAACCCGCCGCAAAAATCGAATCTGCCGATACAGCAGAACGTCTCGGGGCAACCCGCGTTCGTCAATCCTGCGAACGATCGGACGCTCTATTTTTTAAGCGTTGACACGCCGACCGGCGGCAAATGCACCGGTGGATGTCTCAGCGTTTGGCTCGTGATCGCGCCGAGTGCCGGCGCACAAGCGCAGAGCGGCTTCACGACCGTGACGCGTTCCGACGGAACCGGCATGCAGTGGGATTTCAAACAGCATCCGCTCTACATGTACTCGGGTGACTCGGGTCCGGATCAAGCCAACGGCGAGGGCATTCCTTTCGCGGGCGGTATCTGGCACGTCGCGCGCCCGACGACGAACTAGACCTTGCGCGGGTAGGGCGTTCGGCGGTTGCGCACGCGCACGGCCGCACTCGGCTCGCCGAGATTCGGTGCCTTGTAGTGGACCAGCTGTCGGCTCTGGAGGTCGACGGTAACCGAATCGTCCGGCGTCTTCGCAGCGGTTCCGTCGCTCGCCGGATGGTACTCGATGCGCAACTGCTTCGCATCGGCGACGATGCGAAGATATCCGTAGTCGCTGTCGTCGTAGCACTCGAGGACGAGTTGACCCGCGACTTGCCTCGGACGGTTTCCTTGCGCCGCCGTTTGCACTACTTGGGGGGCACGCGGCGGCTGGCCGTCTTGACCGCGGATTTTCTGCAAGGCGTGGCCGCCGTTGCCGCAGACAATGTAGGGAATCTGATAACTGTTGTCCGGCAAGGTCCGCGTAAACCGTTGGTAGTTGTGCGCGTGACCGGACAAATCGGCATGCGGCCAAAAGCCGACCTGTTTGCAGACCGCGTCGATTTGCATTTGCATCTGCGCGCTCCAACCGTGCCGCGAGCCGGCGGAGAACGGCGGATGGTGGTGCGCCAGGATGACGGCACCCGCGTACTTGCCGCTCACGGCATCGGCCTTCGCTCGCGTAAGCGCCGCCTTGAGAAATGCGAGCTGCGCGGTGCCGATCTTCACGCCCGGCGTGGGATCGGCGATGACGCCGGGATCCTCGAGCGTGTTGCTGTAGAGCGCGATGATACGAACGAACGGCGCTTCAAACGTGTAGTAAACGCCGGGCTGAACCTGCGCGGTGCGCGAAAGGCCGCCGGCTTCGGGGAGCACGACGAAGCCAGGCGTGCAGAAATTTCGTAAGTAACCGGTTAAGCTCGGAACCGGCGAGCCTGGCGGCACCATGCCGTCGTGGTTGCCGGCTGCGGCAAGAATCGGCGCCGGATAGTTTCGATACGGGTCGTAGAACTGATCGTAGTAATATTCGATCTCGCCGAAACTATAAACGACGTCGCCTAGCAGAAAGTGAAACTGCGGGATCTCACTTTGATGAACCTCATCGAAGTCGGCGACCATCTTATCGGTCACTTCGTTCTGCGTCTTCGGGCCGCGCGTGCTCCCGCAATCGCCACACGAGTGAAACACGATCTGCTGATTCCGCTGGATCGTCGCCAGCGCTACCGCGTTTGCGCCGAGCACTTGCGAGAGCGTCAAAACCGGCTCATCCGCGCTTCCCGTTTGCGTCGCGCGCGGCGGCGGCACGACCGTCGCAAAGAGCTTGTGCGCCGCATTGAGCTTATCAATTTCGTGATAGGCGTCAGCGTCGGAAGCATGCCTGATTTTGAACGTCGTTGGATCCGGGGTAGGTTCGGGCTGTGCGAATATCGGGCGACCAATCGCGCGCACCGGTGCTTTACTACTTGCCATGAGGCACTCCCGGTTCGGCGTCCCCCGAAACCGGACCCTTGGCGCGAACGGTTAAGGCTGCGAAGGGTTAAGAAATATGAAGGTTCGCCGGCTCAACCACGCGGTGCTGCGGGTGCGCGATCTCGATCGCAGCCTCGCGTTTTACTCAAACGTGCTCGGACTCGAGCCGATTGCACGCATGGGTAACGCGATGGCGTTCATGCGCGCGCCGGGTTCGCAAAATCATCACGATCTCGGGCTCGCACGCGTCGGTATGGATGCGCCGCCTCCGAATGAGCGCGGCGTCGGCCTCTACCACCTGGCCTGGGAAGTCGACGAAATCGAGGCGCTGCGCGAGGCAAGCGACGCGCTTGAGCGGTACGGTACGGTCAGCGGCGCGAGCGACCACGGCGCTACCAAGTCGATTTACGGTTACGATCCCGACGGAAACGAGTTCGAGGTCATGTGGGTGGTCCCACGCGAGCATTGGGGCGAGCACGAGCGTAGCGCTCCTACTCGCCGCCTCGATCTCGACGCTGAGATAGTGCGCTGGAGCACTCGCGCTAAGAAGCCTGCATAGCATTCATCCGCCGCTGGGCGACCGGGCGCCTCGATGCGGCGTTCGCGCGAATGTGAGCGAAGACAATGGCGTGCCCGATGAGATACAGCGGCACGCCTACCAACGGAACGAACGCCCACGGCAGCGACGTGATCGCATCCGATCCCGCTCCGGCATGAATGAGCTGGATTGCCGATCCGTTACGCGACGTGACGCCGAGCGTGACGGCAACGATCAGATCGAGCATGCCAAATACGTTCCAAGCAATGACGCGAATGTTGCCGACCGAGCCTGCGGCGACGCCGGCGACGGAAAGGGCGAACAGGCCCGTTAGGATGTCACCGATCCCCGCGAAGTAAGGGAACGGCCCGCCGAGACGACCGGCGGCCGCTAGCAAGAGAAACAACACGCCCAGCACGCGAAACGCGTTGAGCCCGATAATTAATCGAACGGGGATGCGTAAGATCGCCGCGCGCGCGGCCGGATTCGCGAGAAGCGCTGCTACTGCCAGCAGCGGAAGGCTGAAGATCATCGGCAGCGTTAGCGGCGCATTGAGAGCGCCGGACAAGGTCACGGCCACAACCAGGCCCACCCATATACCGGCGATGCCGCCGACCATCAGGCGCGACGCCACCGAAATTCCGGGAGTGCTGACGATCGCCGCGAGCAGCGTTCCGATGGTGCTTCCGATGAGTAGGGTTCCAACAAGATCGAGCACGACGTTGATCTCCTTCGCCCGGCTCGCGGGCAGTTACTAGCGTGATAAAAGTCAGTCTATCAGATTGACTTGCATCATGCAAGGTACTATGCTGGAGTCATGCGCCACGCTAGCTTGGCGGCCGCGCCATGTCCAATCGCTCGGACGCTCGACCTCGTGGGAGAGTGGTGGACCCTCCTCTTGATCCGCGACGCCGTGCTGGGAGCTCGCAAGTTCGAGGATTTCAGAATCTCCGGGATTGCCGACAACATCTTGACGGCTCGGTTAAAGAAGCTTACTGCGGCCGGCATCTTCGAGCGCCGCCGGTACCAAACGCGTCCCGACCGCTACGAATACCTTCTCACCGAAAGAGGCCGCGAGCTCGCGCCGGTGGTCTTTGCCTTACGCTCGTGGGGACGTCGCTGGACGACGGGGTCGGATTCGAGCGATATCCGTCACGAGCACTGCGGCGGTGAAGTCGCTCTCGTTCCACATTGCACGAAGTGCAAGCGCGCCATTACTAAAGACGAGATTGCCATGGCGCGTATGCCGGAGGCTTCAAAGGCTTCGGCGTGAGCCTACCGCAATAACGCGGTCTCTAGGTCCTGCTGGAACGTGACGGGTTGATCGAACATCACGAAGTGACGGCTCGGTGTGATGAGGATCACCTTGGCGTTGGGCACCGCTGCAACCCACCGGACGTACGCCGCGAGTTTGGCCTCTTTACTCTGGAAACCTTGATACGGATCGATATCGGGATCGAACGGTATCATCACGGTGAGCGGAACGCGGATATGCCGCAGATCGGGCGTCAGGTCGAGCGTGAGCGCGGCTCGCATCCATGCGATGATGGCGCTGGGATCGCTGCGAGCCGCAAGCGGCTCGACCGTGTCGACATCCGCCTTGCTCGTGATCGTGTACTGGAGCGTCTGCTTGCGAATCACCGCACCAACCGCGCTGCGGTCGATTCCTTCATATGCCGCCGTGCTCTTTGCGACGTACGCCTCGCGTGCGGTTTGTGTCGCCGCAATCGGGTAGCCGCCCTCAACGGTTACGACGCCGGTCATGTCGTGCGGGAAATGTTCCGCATAATAGAGGGAGAGCGTGCCGCCGAGGCTATGTCCCACTACGATCGGCCGATTCAGCCGGTGCGTTGTAAGAAGTACGTGGAGACTCTGCGCGGCGCTCGCCATGAGATCGTCGCCTTCGATCGGTGGGCGTCCGTCGAATCCGGGGAGCGTCACGACGAGGACGTCGTACGTTGATGCGAGCGCGTTAATCTGAGCGTTCCACTGCCACGATCCACAAAAGAGCGCGGGAACGAAGACGATAGATCGCGCGCCCGGATTGCCGAACCGCTCCGCGCGCAGAATGCCGACGTCGAACGGTTGCGTTTGCGGTCACATGGCGTTGCGCTACACTGCCTTCGCAGAGCAGTAGAGCTGCGAGCATGCACCAGGCCGCCGGCGCGCGGACGCGAGGCCGCAATCCATCCATCATCGCAAGTGCGGGTTCGTCACAGGTAACCCGAACGCTTCGTTGGTGTACGTAAGAGCCGTGAAAGGAATCGATCTCGGGCGCTACGTCTTCGGGCTTTCGGCTATCGCGTTTGGCGTATTCGCTTTTGTGTGGCGTGACTTTAATATCTGGCAACAGATCCGGCCGCTCGAGCTCGTTGCGGGACGTGAAATCCTTTTGTACGTCATCGCCGTCGTCGAAATTCTCGGTGGCCTTGCCGTGCTTTGGCCGAGAACGGCGCGAGCCGGTGCGGCCGCACTAGGCGCCGTTTACCTTTTCTTTGCGCTGCTCTGGCTCCCGGTCTACATCGAGAAGCCGATCTACGACAATCTGGGCAATTTTTTCGAGCAATTTGCGCTCGTTTCCGGGGCGCTGATCGTTTACGCAACCGCCGGACCAAGCGGCTCGCCAAAAGCCGCGACGCTCGCGCGCATCGGCTACTACGGCTTCGCGATCAGCGTCGTGTCGTTCACGCTCGAACAAGCCTTCTATCTTCACGGGACGGCGGCGTTCGTACCCAAGTGGATTCCTCCCGGACAAATGTTCTGGGCCGTCGCGACCACCGTTGCGTTCGGCCTCGCCGCAATCGCGCTACTCTCAGGCCGCTACGCCTGGCCCGCGTCGCAATGGCTTACGCTGATGATCGCCGGCTTCGGCTTACTCGTCTGGCTACCGGCACCGTTCGCCGCACCGCATAGCCTGACGGCGTGGGCGGGAAACGCCGAAAATTCGGCGATCTGCGGCGCGGCCTGGATCGTCGCCGACTATCTGCGCGGTCGACGCTCGATGAACCGGTAGGCGCAGAGAATCTTGTTGGCTGAGCTACTTTGCCTTCGCCTTCAAACGCTCATTGCCGGAATTGACGATCAGAAGGAACTGGCCGTTAGTGTTATAGTTGCGCCACCCGTCATCGTCTTGAACTTCCACTTTTAGTGTCGTCG
>DATHOO010000077.1:0-10172 GCA_035484815.1 Candidatus Acidiferrales bacterium | reverse complement strand
GACCATCGCGATTGTGCTAGCCCGGTCGATTAATGCCATCACCTAGCCTTTGTGCAGCGTGTTGTAGGATGCCGTACGAGGGTGCGCGAAGCGGGAAGGTCGCTCGGGTGCGGGTATGATGTAATGGCAGCCTGCGACCTTCCCAAGGTTGATGCGTGGGTTCGATTCCCACTACCCGCTTTGCCATTTGAGCACGAAGTTCGCCGAGCCGACTAGCGCACAGGAAAACCATGGCCCAAACCTTATCGACCTTGTCGCTGCGCAATCTCCACGACGTGTT
Source organism: Candidatus Acidiferrales bacterium (assembly GCA_035484815.1). Classification (GTDB taxonomy): domain Bacteria; phylum Vulcanimicrobiota; class Vulcanimicrobiia; order Vulcanimicrobiales; family Vulcanimicrobiaceae; genus Cybelea. Next base: position 9,892 of record DATHOO010000077.1, on the reverse strand, counting down.
CGGCGAGATTGACCCCGTGCGTCGGCGCGCAGCGGCCGACGAAATCTACGACGAAGACGTAGTGTTCTACGATCCTAACGGCGGCATTTACCGCGGCCGCGACGAGATCGACCACATCGCAGGCGTGATCAAGGCGACGCATCCGGACTTCGAATATCAGCCGATCTCCCCACCTGAGGAACTGGGCGATGGCTGTCGGGTTCGGTGGGTATCGGGCAGTCCTGGTAAGCCGCCGGCTTATGCCGGAACCGATTTTATCATCGTCCGCGACGGCAAGATTACCGCCATCTATCTCTTCTTTGACGAGCTCCCCTAAAAGCGGGCCTGCCGAAGCAGGCCCGGTGAGATAGGTCTACTTGGAACCCGAGGGCGCGCTAAGCGCCTCGCCGATTGCCGTACCCGGTACGATATCTGGAGAGAATGAGCGTTTGGGATTGCCGCCCTCACTGTAGTTCCACACGTTCAAGCGGCTCGAACAGTCGAGGTTGCCGGCGATCACGGCATTCTCTTTGCGCGTCGTTCCGCCGATGAACGGCTGGGACACGTCCATATAGTCCGAGCTTCCCGAACAGTTGTCCGTAAGGCGCGTCGTGCGAACGGGGGTTACGGATGAACCTGAAACGGTGACGCGAATTATCGCCGAAGTGAAACCGCCCTGATATCCCTGATCGGTCGCCGCGATGTAAGAACCGTCCCATTGAACTCCGGCGGGGAAGCCGATGGAAAGTCCGTTAAGCAGCGTAAACTTGCTGCGACCGGCGGGTAACTCATCGAAGGTGCTACCGAACGAGGTGTTGGTGCCCTCAACAAACAGATTGCCCTTTGGATCGTAGGCTCCAGGCCAGGCTAACGTGAGATTCGGGTCGGCGTAATTCGTCTGCGTTCCATTCAAGCCGCCGGAGAAAATATCGATGCCGCCGGGTCCGTAACTTGGGCCATTGAAGTCCGAGACGGCGATGTTACCGGTTGTCGGATCGACGGAGCAGCCGATCGGAAAGCCGTAACTGTCCGTCGCGGTCGCGATCGGCGTCGTTCCGCCATGCGCGAATTCGTATACCATTGCGCTACCGAGATCCGTGATGTAGACGTTGTCTTTTCCGTCAATGCACTGACCGTAAGGTGCCGAAAAGCCCGTGATCTGCCCGAACAGCTTGCCGGCCTTTGTGCGATAGTCATAAACGTCGACCAACCCGGCCGATCCGTCGGAAACGTAGAGAAGCCACTTTTTACCGGCATCGGGCAGCATCCACGATTTGTGGTGATTGAGATGACGCTCCGGCACGGTGTGCGCGCGGTTGGTCATTGCGAACGTTTTTGCGTCGAATCGCAGCTCGTGCGAAGCCTGCGCCGGCGCCGCGGGAACTGCGCCATCGATAGACGGTGAGTTACCGGCGTTGCAGCCGGCGAGCAATGTGCTAGCCGCAACGGCGCCCAGCGCATAACTAGCCAATGGTTTCAAGGCCAAGAGAATGCTCCTTATCGGTCCGTAGTGTGGAGAAAACTCGCTACGTGAAGTGAAGCGGGTGTCTCTTTGGTTTCTTTTGATGCCGAATAAATCCCCGCTGTTTTATCGATTGTATTTGCATGCGGCTCGTACACGTAAGCAAGATAAGCGAGGGCACTCGGCTTTCCGTAAAAGCAAATGCAACGCGCGCCGTGTTTGGGCTTTAATGCGACCTGCCTCGTGCCGTGAATCTATGCTGCGGTTAGCATATTTGTTTGCGCAGTTGCGATTCTTGTTACCGCATTTACACATGAAGGGTCGGTCTGCGATCGTGCGGCTATACCGCGATGAAAGCCTGTCAACAAGTTGTGATCGCGATATACTGTGGCACGGCGGCTCTAACGCGTCGATAAAAGGGGCGGCCGGAGGAGCGAAAAGGGGACTCCTCGGAGGCGGGGAACCGCAACGATGCCACGCGCCAAACGTGTTCAAAGGCAGCGAAACGGAATGAGCCGAAGCGAGGGGTACCCGTGTGGCGTTTCTCGGCGACGTAGCCAAGTGGTAAGGCAGGGCTCTGCAAAAGCCCCATTCGGCAGTTCGAATCTGCCCGTCGCCTCAAGCATCTCTTAATGACGCGCGTCGCGGTAATCGGCGCCGGCGCGATTGGCGGGTTCGTCGCCGCCGCATTAGCGAAAGCCGGCGTAGCGGTGGTCGTCGTCGCCCGCGGCGAGCACGCGGCTGCTATCAAGCGGAACGGGCTTCACGTTCAAAGCGATCTCGGAGCGTTTACGGCGACGGTCGAAGTCACCGAGGATTTGCGGACCGTCGACGCCCCGTTCGATTTTCTCTTGCTGGCGTTCAAGGCGCATCAATGGCCGGGCGTACTAAGCATGCTTGCGCCACGTGCCGGCTGCGCGACGCCCCTCGTGACGATGCAGAACGGCCTGCCGTTTTGGTTCGTGCGCGAGCCGGCGCTCGAGAGTGTCGACCCGCACGGAGCGATCGGCCATCTCTTTCCCGACACGCAAGTGATCGGCGGCGTCGTGCACGTCTCCGGCCGAATCCTGGCGCCGGGTCGCGTGCATCAAACCGGCGGGTTGCGCTATATCTTCGGCGATCCGGGCGGCGGCTGCGGCGCGCGCTGCAGCGAGCTCGTGCAGCTGTTTGCGCGCGCGGGTTTGGCAGCCGAGGCGGATTCCAACATTCGCGAGACGGTCTGGTTGAAGCTGGTCAACAACGTTGGCTTGAATGCCGTCAGCGTCTTGCGGCGGATGACGATCAAACCAATGCTGGAAGATACGGATTCGCGCTCGGCGGTACGGCGCCTGATGATTGAGGGGCTACGCGTCGGCCAAGCGATGGGCGTCGTGAGCGAAGTCGACGTCGATGCGCGGATCGCGTATGCCGCCCGGCTCGATGACGTGAAGACCTCGATGCTGCAGGACTTCGAGCGTCAACGAGCCCTCGAGTTGGATCCGATCCTTGGGGCCGTCTGCGAACTCGGCGTACGTTATGGCGTCGAGACCCCGGAAGTGCGACGGGCATATGCCGCGCTGCAGCGGATGAATCTGACGCCGAAATGATCGCCGACGCACCGCCGCAGCTCGACATCGCCGATCTCAGCGGCGTGGGGCCGAAAACGGCTCCGCTCTTCCGCGAGCTAGGCATCGATACGGCCTCGGCGCTGCTGGAATACCTGCCGTTTCGTTACGACGATCTGCGTTTTCCGACGCCGGCGCGACGATTGGGTGAAACGGGAGGCGAAGAGAATGCGGTCGGGCGCGTCGCCGCCGTCAAAGAACGCCGCGTTCGCGGCTTAGAAATCGTCGAGTTGCGGATGGTCGACGACGCCGGCGATTCATTCGTCGCAAAATGGATCGGCCGCAATCGATACGTCTACGGCCGCTTTCGGGAAGGAATGAGGCTCTTCGTGCGTGGCCGAATCGAGCGCACTCTCTCGGGGCCGATCGTGAGCGTGTCGCACTACGGCCAACTCGGCGAGGATCAATCCTATCGCGGCGAGCTCGTTCCCATCTATCGCGCCAGCAAGGAGCTCGCCGCCCGCAAGATCGCGGCGGTCGTCAAGAAAAATCTGCCGCGTTTACTCGCGCTCGCGCCGGTGGACCCGATTCCGGAGTCACTGGCGACGTCTCGGGGTTACGGCTCGCTCATCGGTGCGTATCGCACCGTGCACGCTCCTCACTCGCCGGAAGAAGCGGAAGACGCGCGTCGCCGGTTCGTCTTTGCGGAGTTTCTCGTCCTAGCGACGGCGGCGCAGTTGCGGCGGAGCGCGCGCGAGCGCGACCACGACGCGAAGGCGTTGCGCGTGCCGTCCGACCTGCTCGCGCGCTTCGAAGGAATGCTCCCGTTTTCGCTAACGAGCGCGCAACGCCGAGTCATCCTCGAAATTTGGAACGATATGGGCCGCGACGTCCCAATGAATCGTCTCCTGCAAGGCGACGTCGGCAGCGGCAAGACGCTCGTTGCGGCGGCGGCCGTGGTGCTGGCAGCGTTGAACGGAATGCAGTCGGCCTTGATGGCGCCGACCGAACTCCTCGCCTGGCAGCACGCGGCGAAGCTCGCGCCGCTGCTCCTGCCGTTTGGTATCGCGCTTGAAGCCGTCTTCGGAAGTCAGAGTGCGCGCTCGCGCAATGCGGCGGTGGCGAAACTTGCGAGCGGGGAAGCCTCCGTGGCGGTGGGAACCCACGCGTTGCTCACGCAAGGCGTGGATTTCGATCGTCTCGGGTTGGCGATCATCGACGAACAACATCGTTTTGGCGTCGAACAGCGCGCCCGTCTGCGCGCAAAGGGGATTTCGCCGCACACGCTCCATATGACGGCCACGCCCATTCCGCGAACGCTCGCGCAATCGGTCTATGCCGATCTCGACCTGTCGGTCATCGATGAGCTTCCGCCCGGACGGACGCCGATCGAAACGTTCGCAGTTCGAACGAGCCGGCTCGATGACGTCTACGAGTTCGTGCGAAAGATCGTCGCGCAAGGACATCAAGCGTATATCGTTGCACCCGTGATCGATGAAGGCGAAAACGCGCTCACGAGCGTGGTCGCCGAGGCCGAGCGACTGCGACGCGACGTCTTTCCCGATTTGCGACTCGGCTTGCTTCACGGGCGCCTCGCGGCGCGAGAAAAAGAGGCGATCATGACCCTCTTCGTCCGCGGGGAGCTCGACGTGCTCGTCTCCACGACCGTCGTCGAAGTCGGCGTCGACGTTGCCAACGCGACCGCGATGGTGGTGCTCGATGCGCAGCGCTATGGTCTCGCACAGCTCCACCAACTGCGCGGACGCGTCGGACGCGGTGCCGAGAAGTCGTTTTGCATCCTCGTCTATCCTGACGACGCGGGCGAGCGCGCGCGGCTCGAGATCCTGACCGAGACGACCGACGGCTTCAAAATCGCCGACGAGGATTTACGGCTGCGCGGGCCCGGCGAGCTCGCGGGCACCGCGCAATCGGGCGGAGCGGAAATGCGACTGGGAGATTTGCTGCGCGACCTCGACTTGTATCGCGCGGCCAAGCTTGCCGCGGAGGCGATCGTCGCTGCCGACCCGCTGTTGGAGCAGCCCGACCATGCGGGGCTGCATATCGCGCTCGCATCGCAGCCCAGCACGCGCGCGCTGTTGCTTTCCTCGTGAGGGTTACAGCGAGCCGACGCGAATAGCGTCTGCCATGCAGAACCGCGGAATTTTCGTCGCAGCGCTCGTGCTGGCGGCTATGTCGAGCCTCTTGATGCCGGTCGCACGCGCGCAAGCACCCGACGTGGTGCGCGCGACCCTCTCCAACGGCTTGCGTGTCGTCGTCGTGCGCAACACGCTGGCGCCGGTGGTCACGATGATGATGAACTACGAGGCCGGCTCGGACGAGCAGTCGATTCCCGGTCTGGCGCATGCCACCGAGCACATGATGTTCCGTGGAAGCCGTACGCTCTCGTCATCCCAGCTGATGGACTCGATCGATATTACGGGCGGCGACTTCGACGCTGACACGCGGCCCACGATCACGCAGTATTTCTTCACCGTCCCTTCGCAGTATCTCGACATCGGACTACGCGCCGAGCGTTCGCGGGCGACCGGCTTGCTGATGTCGCAACGCTTGTGGGACCAGGAACGCGGCGCCATCACCCAGGAAGTCCAGCAAGACAACAGCGTCGCGATCTATCGGCTTTTCGTCAAGATGCAGTTGCGCTTGGTCGGCGGGACGCCGTACGCGAAGAACACGCTCGGCACCGTCACCGACTTCGCCAAAAACGTAAACAGCGCGCAGCTCTTGAGATTCTACAATACGTGGTATCACCCGAACAACGCGATCTATGTGATCGTCGGCAACGTCGATCCGACGGCGACGATTGCGCGCGTGCGCGAGCTCTTCGGCGACATTCCCGCGGGGAAGCTTCCGGCGCGGCCGGCGGTGCGTCTAGCACCGCTGCGCCCGGCCACGTATCACGACTTGTCCGATCAGCCGTATACGGGCGTCTTGATCGGTTATCGCTTCCCGGGGTACGACAGCTCGGACTATGCCGCTAGTCAGATTCTTGGCGACGTTCTCTCGAGCCAGCGGAGCACGTTCGGCGGATTATCCTTCACCGATAAGGGAGTTCTCGGAACGCAATTCTTCGATCAAACCTACCCGAAGGTAGGGATCGCGATTGCCTTTGGGGCGGTCCCGGTGTCGACCCCGCCCCAGACGATCGACCGTCAGTTACGTGACATCATCGATGCCTACCGCAAGACGGGCGTCCCGTCCGAGCTCGTCGAGGCGGAGAAGCTCCGCGAGATCTCGCAGCTCGAGTTCAGCGCCAACTCGATCGAAGGTCAGGCCCAAGAGTGGAGCCAAGCGATTGCGGTCCAGCGCCTCTCGTCGCCCGACGACATGGTGGCGAAGTTTGAAAGCGTCAGCGTCGCCGACGTGAACCGCGTGTTGCGTACGTATCTCGATAACCAGCGCGCCGTCGTCGCCTATGCCGTGCCCAAGAATGCGGGAGCCGCAAGCACGGGCGGCGAGCTGGCGAAAGAGAACAACCAAATTCCTCCGACGTCGCACGAGCCGTTACCGCCATGGGCGCAGAGCGTACTTGCGCACGTTGGGGTGCCGGAACAAACGCTGGCGCCGGTCGACATGACCCTCTCCAACGGAATTCGCTTGATCGTTCAGCCCGAACACATCTCGCGCACGGTCGTCGTTGAAGGGCAGATTCTCAACGACCCACAGGTTCAAGAGCCGCCGAATCAAGAGGGCGTCAACGGCATCACCGAGGCCCTGATGCCGTACGGTACGACCACCTACGACCGGCTTGCGCTCCAAACTCAGCTCGACAAAATTGCGGCCACGACGGGGACGGGGACGGATTTTGGTTTGAGCGTCCTCTCGTCACAGTTCGATCGCGGCGTGCAACTGCTGGCAGACGAAGAGCTGCATCCGGCTTTCAATGCAGCCGATTTTGAGCTAGTCAGGCAGCAGTACGTCGGCGGGCTGTTGGGTGAGATGACGACGCCCAGCCATCTCGCCGGAGTCGCACTCGCAAAGGCGCTCTTTCCGGCCGGGGATCCCTCCCAGCGTTTTGCCACGCCGAAGCAAGTCGGTGCGCTGACGCTCGATGACGTCAAATCGTGGTACGCTGCGGCGTATCGGCCCGACCTCACGACCGTCGTTGTGATCGGCGATACGACCCCGGAGGCCGCGAAAGCAATCTTCGAACGCTACTTCGGCGACTGGAAGGCCTCGGGACCAAAGCCGAACACCGACCCGCCGCCGGTTCCGCAGAACGGACCATCCCAAGTCAACGTGCCCGCCACCGGCCGGGTGCAATCGTCGGTGAGGCTCGAGCAAACGGTACCGATCGTGCGTGCCGATCCGGCCTGGGCGCAGCTTCAGGTTGCCAATACGGTGCTGACCGGCGGCTTTTACTCGTCGCTGCTTTACCACGATCTGCGCGAGGTTCACGGCTACGCATACTCAGTCGGCAGCCGGCTTTCGGCGGGCAAGGTGCGGGCGACGTTCGGGGTAACCTACGCCTGCGATCCGCAGAACATTATTCCGGCCGAAACGCAAGTACGCGCCGTGTTGACGCAGCTTCAGCGCTCACCGATCGAGCCGGATCGCCTGCTGCGCTCAAAAGCGATGCTGATGGGCGACGTGCCGATTCGTGCTTCGAGCTACGACGGTGTCACCGCGCAGCTGCTCGGCTACGCAACGCTCGGACTGCCGCTGAATCAAAACCTGATCGACGCGCAGGCCCAGCTTTCAGCAACGGCAGAGAGCGTTCAGGCCGCCTTAGCAAAATACATACGGCCGAACGATTTCGTTCGCATCGTGACCGGGCCCGGCCCGCAGTAAATGGACCTCGTCCGCGGGATCGGTTTCGATCTCGACCATACGCTTGCGATCGACAATCGCCTCGAGCGGGTCGCGTTTTTACACCTGCTCGAGGTCGTCTTAGCCGACGGTGGACGGCCGCTCGGGGGGTTCGCCGATGAAATCGACGACATCGACGAGTTGCTACAGCAGCAGCGCCAGGGCGAGTTCTCGATCGACGACGCGGTGCGGCGCTTCGTTGTTGCGCGAGGCCTCGAGCCGTCGAAGCGCTACGAGGAGTGGTTTCGGCGCGCCGCCGTCGAGATGGTAGAGGAGTTTGTCGTACCGCTGCCCGGCGTGCGACGCATGCTCGACGGCCTGCGCGAGCGCGCTGTCTCCGTTGCAATCTTGAGCAACGGCTGGAATCCGCTTCAGCTGCGAAAAGCGCAGCAGGCTGCCTTCGAGGGACCCGTCCTCGTTAGTAGCGAGATCGGCGAGCAAAAACCCGCGCCGGGCGCATTTGAAAGACTCTTACAGACGCTCGGGACCGACGCGGCAGCAACCTGGTACGTCGGCGACGATCCGCGCAGCGACGTGGCCGGAGCGCAAGCAGCGGGCATGCGGGCTGTCTGGTTCAATTGGGAGCGAAAGGTGTATCCGCCCGAGAGTCCGCCGCCCGACTATACCATTGGGGATCTTAGCGAGCTGTTGGAGCTGCTGCCCACGACGGTGCGCGCGACGTGAGACGAAGGCTGCTACTTCTTGGCGCCGCCTGCCTTGTGCTCTGCGCGGCCGCGGCACCTTCCTCCAATTACGAGCAGAAGCTTGTCGCACTCGAGCGAAGCTATACGTTTTGGTCCTTCGAACAGTATCCCACGAGCGCGACCGATGCGGGCATTCACACGTATGATGACCGCCTTGCGGACTACTCGCCCGCAACGCAGGCCGCGCAAATGGTGCGGCTGCGCGGCTATCGCAACGAGCTCGCCGCCCTGCAGCCGGGGCCGAACGCAAGCGCACACGCGCGGGTCGACTATCTCTTAATACGCGCGAACATCGAAGGCGATTGGTGGGGCCGAGTCGTCCTGCGGAGCTTGCAGCGCAACCCAAGCATCTACGAAGGCGAGTGCACCAACGGCATCTTCTCGATCGTAAAGCGACAGTACGCGAGCGACGAGACGCGCATTCACGCCGCAGTCGCCCGGCTGCGCGCCTGCCCGCGCGTGTTGGCTGCGGGCCGGCAGAACTTAACCGACACCGTGCGGGAGTTCGCGCAGATTGCTTCGGAGGATATTCGCGACGGTGACGCGCTCTATACGACGACCCTCGACGAAATTGCCAAAGACACTTCCCCGGCGACGCGAAGTGAACTCAAAGCGGCGCAAACCGTTGCGCTCAACGGGCTTCACACGTATCGGGCGTGGCTCGATGCGCATATGTCGAGCTTCCACGCGGGCGGCTTCGCCGTCGGGCGCAAGCAGTACGATTGGTATCTGAAGCGCGTCCTGCTTTTGCCGTACGATTCGGAACAGGTCGCGGCCATCGGACGTACGGAGCTCGCGCGGGACCGCGCGCTGCAAATGTGGGAAGCCGCCCGCGACGCGCAGCTTCCGTCGCCGTCGCCGGCCCCGACCTTTGCTACGAAGACCGAGTTCCTCGCCTACTACGAGCGAAGTCTCTCAAAACTCATTGCCTTCATCAACTCGCATCAGATCGTCACGATCCCGTCGTATGTCGGTCCGTTTCACATCGTCGAGGTTCCCAAGGCGCTGGCGGCGACCTACCCGGGCGGTTTCATGAACCCGCCGCCGATGCTCGGCACCGATCCACAGGGCTTTTATTTCGTCCCAGACTTTACCGCGAGCAACCAAAGTTTCTTCGTCCAGCAGGCGCGTCAATCGGTCTTGCCGTTGCTTGGCCACGAGGGAATTCCCGGGCACTTCCTGCAGTTCAGCGAGGCCTACCACAATCCGGACTTCGTGCGCCACGTGCAAGGCGACGGCGTCTTCGCGGAAGGATGGGCCTTTTACGGCGAGGAGATGTTGATGCGCGAAGGGCTCTACGATGACGACGCGGGCGCGCGACTTCAGGTGCTGCACCTCATGCGGCATCGGGCCACGCGCGTCGGGGTTGACGTTGG
>DATHOO010000076.1:0-11859 GCA_035484815.1 Candidatus Acidiferrales bacterium | reverse complement strand
CACAACAGAGTACGGCGGCGGACATGGCCAGGGAAGCGTTTACACCGTCAGCCCGAGCGGCTCGGGGAAGCTGCTGTACCACTTCACTTATAAAGAGGATAAAGGCGAGGCCCCGGCTGCAGCCTTGATCGACGTGAAGGGCCTGCTCTATGGCACGCTCAGTTCCGGTGGCGCGCACGGGCGCGGAACGGTCTACAGCATCACCACGAGCGGTACCGTGAACGTTGTGTACAGCTTCGGGAGCCCCGGCAGCGCCGATGGCTGGTACCCTTCCGCGAGCCTGATCAACGTGCACGGTACCTTATACGGCACGACCCTCGCGGGCGGTGTAAAAGGCTGCTTCTCCACAAACGGCGGCGGCTGCGGCACGGTCTTTAGCGTTACGACAGGGGGCAAGGAGCAAGTGCTGCATACATTCGGCGGAAGCAGCTCGGATGGCTATTACCCGTCTTCGAACTTGATCAACGTGAATGACACGCTCTACGGGACCACGGCAAATGGCGGCACGCACGGGGCTGGAACGGTCTACGCGATAACTCCATAAACAGTTATCGAGCGGGTGCTTAGATCGGAGGAAGCATTGCGACCACCGCGTCTTCCTCCGAGTCACTCGCAACATTGCAGCCGCGCCGTCGTTGCGTCGTCCAAGCCAGTGCAAGCAATCCCACAGCAAGTGCTGCAGATCCGATGGTCACGAACAGGCTTGGCATTAAAGCTCCTCTATAAAGCGTTGCTCGAGTATATCACATCGCCCGTATCGCTGCGCGTTTCCGCACAGCGTTTGTCAATCGGAGCCCTTACGCCCGTTATGTCAGCTTTTGAATAAACGTGATGGCGCTGACACTGAGGGCGGTAACGCCATTTATTGCAAAGATGTATTTGTTCGCCGTTGCATCGTCGAGCGGCTTGAGTGAGACGGTGTCCTGACTGCCGGCAATGGTGTGTAACGTGCCCACAAAGTCTTTGCCATCGGCTGCTGCCAGCACGTTCTGACCGAAGAGTGACTTAAGGCCCGCAAGGTCCATGTTTTCCGCCTTTCGACGCGTAGAAGAACATTCCGCAATTGTAACAGGGAAGGGTTCCCGCAACCAAGCTAGTATTAGCAAGCGTAACCGGACCAATTAAGCGGTTGCCGCCGGTACCGGTTCGTTCTTGGCGGTGAGCACCGCCGAAGGAGCTGGTCAACGATGAACTCCGCCATCACCAGTCAGCAGCTCTTGGCGTTGAGTCAACAGCAACTGGATGAACTCTTCACATCAAGCCCCCCGGGCCCGATACCAAACGGTCAAGCGAATGGCACCGCGATTATCGCGCCGGGGACGACCTATAGCGCGGATATCGCGCAGCTAATCAATTTCTTCGCCTGGCACGGCAAGGTGTTCGATGCGGCCCACGGCAGGCTGGTGAACCGCATTACGCCGTTCGCCTTCGATGCGATCATCGCCGACGTGTACGTAGCACCGAGCTGGATGGACGGCAAAGATTGCATCGTTCTCGATTATTCGAGAACGTCGACGCTAGCCCATTGGATTCGCGACGAGATACGCGAGGTTGCGCCGAATCTTTATCTCGGCGTCGTCTACTGGAGTAAGAAAAAGCTCATCAACTTCAGCTTGGAGTTTCCGGAGAGCGCGTGACCCCGCAGTCGGCGTTTTTCATCTTGGCGCCGGTGCGGCCGCAAGCCGAACGCGAGCTTCTCGCACTGCTCGAAACCATGAACGCCCAGCCGGGTCACGCCGACCCAAACAACGCCGTCATCCCGTTCGCTCAATTTCCACAGCTGCACTTCGCTCGAGTCTGCCTCGTGCGTGACGACACGACGAGCGACGTGTCGGCCTATGGCCTGCCACAACCGCAATATCCGCTCTATCTGGCGATCGTTGGCGACTTCGACGAGAGTCCCGAGGATTTTCTCAAGGACCTCAGCGAGCGCACCGCGTCCGGTCTCGCGATGCTCTTTTCGCACTGCGAAGGCTTCGATCGTAACGGCGATCTCCTCGCCTGGATGAGGCAGCACGCTGCTCCGGCTTCGGCGTGGTACGCGAATTGGAAGGGCCGCACGATGCTGCAAATCCGGGAAGAGGCGGCGCTGCGCGACGCAATGGAAACCTACCTCGACGGACATTGGGACGAAGTGGCTTCGGCAAGCCCGCTCGAACTGCATGCGACGCTACGCCATTACCTCAGCGGCGAAATCGCGGCCGCGCGGTTGACGATGACGCCCGATCCCCCGACACGATGGCAGTGGTGGATCGCCAACGCCTTTGCGTCGGTGGCTCCCATCGTGCTGGGAATCGTTCTTTCGCCGGTCATCGCCGTTGTCGCAGTGGTGCTGCTCGTGCTGGTACGAATCCGCGAAAGCACCGACCCGGAGATTTGTCCGCGCGACGATCCTCGTCATCGCGCCGGAATTGCCGCCACCGAAGATCGCGACGTCAGCAATCCCTTCAGCGCAGTCGGAACGCTGAAGCCGGGACTCGTCCGTCGCACCGTTGGACTCTTTGGCCTTTGGATCCTCAACTATGCGGCGCAGCACGTGTACACCCGCGGCCGGCTGGCACGCGTACGGACGATTCACTTCGCGCGATGGGTCTGGATCGACCAAAAAAGGCGCCTGACCTTCATGAGCAACTACGACGGCAGCCTCGAGAGTTACATGGACGACTTCATCAACAAGGCCGGGTTCGGGCTCAACTTCGTTTTTAGCAACGGCATCGGCTACCCAAGGACGCGCTGGCTGCTTGCCGACGGTTGCAAGGACGAGCAGAAGTTCAAGAACTTCCTCCAACGCCATCAATTCTACACCCAGGTGTGGTATAACGCGCATCCAGGCCTTTCCGCGGTCGATCTCGAGCGCAACGCCCGTGTTCGCGCGGGTCTCGAAGCACGTTCGCTCTCTCCGCGCGACGCCGATGCATGGGCAGCACTCTTATGATTGGTGACGAAACCAGCGTCGTCGACTATGGCGACGTCCAGGGTCTCGTGCGCTTTGCCCACAATCACTTGACCGCGGCGTACTACCTGCTCTTACGCATCGCCGATGCGCGATCGGCGCGCGCGTGGCTTCGCAGCGCTGCGGTAACGACCGCGGCGACGGTATCGCCATTGCCGGACACCGCTCTTCAGGTGGCCTTTACCGCCAGCGGTTTGCGGGCGCTGGGCATCCCCGAAACGGTACTCGTACAGTTCTCAGACGAGTTTCTCTCGGGATTGTCGGGCAGCCAAAGCCGGTCGCGCCGGTTGGGCGACGAAGGCGCCAACGCACCGCACAATTGGACCTGGGGAACCGCCGAGCACGAGCCGGATGTCTTGGTGGCGATCTTCGCTGAGCCTCAGGCGCTGGACGCCTGCGTGCGATCGCTTCAAACGCCGGAGTGGAACGCGGCATTCGTCCCGATCGCGACGCTCGACACGTCGAATCTTGGCGGAGTCGAACAGTTTGGGTTCACCGACGGCATCAGCCAACCCGAAATCGATTGGCAACAGCAACGAAACCTTCGTGGCGACAAACCAGAATACGAAAATAGCGTCGCAATCGGTGAGTTTCTGCTCGGTTATCCAAACGAATATGACTGCGAGACGGAACGGCCGCTGCTTGACCCGGGCGGCGTAAACGACCTACTCGCACCGGCGCGCGAGGACCCGGCAAAACGCGACCTCGGCCTTAATGGCACGTATTTGGTGCTCCGCGATCTCCGCCAAGACGTCCGCGCCTTTTGGTCGTTTGCCAAGTCGGAGGAGCTCGCGAGCATGTTCGTCGGACGGCACCGCGACGGCACACCGCTTGTCCGTACCGGTGCAACCAACAACGATTTCACGTATGCTCGCGATCCCGATGCGATTCGTTGCCCATTCGGGGCCCACATTCGTCGCACGAACCCTCGGAACGGCGATTTCCCGCAAGTACCTTTCGGACCAATTGCCACGGGTCTGCAAATGCTGGGTTTCCGTAAAAGCGCGTTTCACGACGACTTGACCTCCTCGGTGCGCTTTCATCGGATCCTACGCCGCGGTCGCGAATACGGTCCCGGCCTCACTCCCGCCGACGCGCAACTGCCCCCTCCGGCGAACGATCCGCCGCGCGGCCTGCGTTTCGTTTGCCTCAACGCCAACATCGGGCGGCAGTTTGAGTTTCTTCAAAACGCATGGATTGCCAGTGATTTCTTTAACGGCCTGGTCGGCGAAGCCGATCCGCTGCTCGGCAATCGGGAACGGGGCCTTGCCGGCGAGTCCACCGATGCGTTCGTTCTCAATCGTGCCCACCGTGCGCGCCGGCGCGTGCCTGCACTTCCGCAGTTCGTAACGGTAACCGGGGGTGCGTATTTTTTCCTGCCAAGTCTGCGAGGCTTGCGCTACTTCGCGCAAGCCGGCGAGGAAGGTTCGCAATGAATCGACTACTTCTCGTTTTGAGCATCGTTATCACGACTGCTGGTCTCATCGCGTGCGGGAGCCGGCAAACCGCTCCCGACGAAGCCAAGATCGCCGGCCGACCTCCTTCGTCGTTCATTGCCGCCGATGAGGACTATTTCCACGACATGGATGGCGCCATCCCGTTGACGCCCGCCGAGATTCAAGGACGCAACACCTGGCTCGTCTGGACCGCCGGAAACGATCGATTCTGGGACCGATTGAGCACAATTAGTTTTGGCAATCTCGACTTGCTGAAAATATTGTCGTCCTACCCGACACTTCAAACCATGCGCCATAATCGCTGGGACGTCATGGGCTTAGTGAACGAGCCGTGCTTCAAGGAAGCGACCGGCCCAAATCCCGACCGGTTGGGACTCTGGCTCGACGTGCGCGAGCGTTCAAAAGACTGTCCACCCGACCCGTTCGAGAACGCCCAGAAGTATCCAGGCGTGGCGATCGGTGCGCGGGGCAGCACGGTTCCTGTCGGCTCGTACTACGGCTATGCCAGCGGCGTCGTGGGTCTTCGGCTCTTTCCAAATCCCGCGTTCGACGCGCAAGCGGCAAAGGCGTGGGACCCCAAACGTTATTACACCGATCCTTCGTACTATCTCAGTAACAAGCTGGTGAAGCCGTACCGCGTCGGCATGTCGTGCGGTTTCTGTCACGTCGGCCCCAGCCCGGTCAATCCGCCAGCCGATCCGAATAATCCGCGCTGGGCGAATTTGAGCTCGACCGTCGGCGCGCAGTACATGTGGGTCGATGCCATCTTTGCATGGCGCCGCCACGAAGGCGACCTTATCACACAGCTCTTCAAAACATGGCGTCCGGGAACGCTCGACACCTCGTTTGTCTCCACCGACAACATCAACAATCCGCGTACGATGAACGCCATCTATGCGGTCATGCCCCGATTGGGCGACGCGCAGCGGTTCGGACGGGAGCAGCTAGCCGGCGGTGGTCTCAACAACCGGCAGTTCAACGATTTTGTTTCCTCGGGACCGTTCACGGCGTTCTTTAACGCGCCCGACACCGTGCTGACGCCGCACGTTCTCAAAGATGGCGCCGACTCCGTCGGCGTCTTGGGCGCGCTGAACCGCGTCTACATCAACATCGGGACCGACAGCGAAGAGTGGCTGCTGCATTTCAACCCCGTCGTCGGCGGCCGGGCGATCTCGCCGATCACGATCACCGATGCGCGCGCGAACTCGAGCTTCTACGCCGCTACCGAGAACCAGACGCTCGACGAGGCGCTCTTTCTGATCCATGCAAGCCAGCGACTCGACCACCTTCGCGACGCTCCGCGCGGCGTCAAATACCTAACAGCGAGCCCGGCCCAGCTCACCCGCGGCAAGATCGTGTTCGCGGAGAACTGTGCTCGTTGCCATTCCAGCAAACTGCCGTCGTCGCTTGAAGGTCTCGAGCCGAACGGCTGCGCGGGCCAGCAGTATCTCAACTGCTTCAATCGCTATTTCGCGTGGACCCACACGCCGGCGTTCAAGACGCAGATGCGGGCAATCGTGTTGGATCCCAACTTCTTGAAGGACAACTATCTTTCGACCGACTTGCGCATACCGGTGACGCTGCTTCATACCAACGCCTGCAGCCCGCTCGCGACCAACGCAATCGCCGGTAATATCTGGGACAACTACTCATCGCAATCCTATAAGGATCTGCCGTCGGTGGGTAGCATCACGTGGTACGATCCATACACGGCGGCGCGCCATCAGTACGTTATGCCTGCCGGTGGCCGCGGCTACACGCGCGTGCCGTCGCTGATCGCTCTCTGGTCGACGGCCCCGTACCTGCTCAACAACAGCGTTGGACCCTTCGATCAAAGCCCATCGGTCGACGCGCGCATGCGCGTGTTCGAAGCCTCGATCGAACAGATGCTCTGGCCGGAGCGCCGCGTTCACGACTCCCTTCTTGGCACGAAAGTTCCCGGAACGATAGACCGGACGTCGGCGCCGTCGTACCTGACGATAGCGAAAGGCTATTTACCAGACCTCGTCCAGCAGAACATCGGCGCGGTTCGAGTGCTCTTTCCCAAGGCGTTCCCGGACGGCGACGATTCTGAACTTGCGATCGGACCGATCCCGGCAGGCACTCCCATCGGGCTGCTCGCCAACGTACGGCTGCTTTCGGAAGACTTGTCGGGCGACCAGCTTACGCAATACGAGAAAAACAAGGCCGAGCTGGTCGCCGGAATTATCGCCGACCTGCTGCGCCTGCCGAAGAACGCCTCGGATCCGCAGGCTCGCAAGGTCTTCGCCGGAATCTATCCCCGTCTGCTTGCAGTCAGCAAGTGTCCCGACTTCGTTGTAAACCGAGGGCACTATTTTGGAACGAGCTATCGCGAACCCGGCGAGACGGGGCCGCCGAGACGAGGACTAAGCGATAGCGACAAACGCGCGCTCATCGAGTTCTTGAAAACGTTTTGAGCATCGACAGCGGAACTCGGCTCGCCGTCAAACGCTTCGTCCATGGAGTCTTCATGGCGCTGCTGCATTTCGAGCGGCGCTTCGATCCATTCTTTCGGCCGGCCTGGGATGCGCTCTTCCGAGAGCCCAGCGCGGCGATCTTGCAATGGCTGATCAACCTCACGCGTTCAGACGAGCACCTCGCGTTGGCGGAGGAGAAACCATTACCGGGCGAGTCCGAGGCGCTGGACTCCATCATCATCGACATGGGCACGTATATGCGCATGCATTGGCCGCCCGGAAACTATCAACGCGCGGGCAATACCAAGACGCACGGCGTGCTACGCGCCGAGTTCATCGTCCACGACGACATTCCGCCGCAATATAAGAAAGGGATATTCGCGCAGGCGCGCACCTACAAGGCCTACGTCCGATTTTCGGGTCCTGGGCCCGATTGGCCGGCCGACATCGACGATGTGGGTTTTATGAGCTGCACTCTGAAGCTCATGGGCGTTCCGGGGCCGAAGATATTCGACAGCGAGCGGTTCACGCAAGACTTTCTGACCGTTACCACGCCGACGTTCGTTACGCCCGACGTCATTTGCAACGCCCAGCTCCAGCGCGAACTGCGCGACAGCACCGAGTTCTTCTACTTCTGCAACTTCACGCGCCCACATTTGCTCGATGCGCTCATGCAGGGGCTGTGGAATAAGACGCAATCAAGCCCGCTTGAGGCCCAATATTGGAGCTGCACGCCGTACCTGCTCGGCGAAGGCCAAGCGATGCAGTACTCGATACGTACGACGCTGGAGACGCGCACGCGCATTCCGCGGCTGCCGATGCGGCCCCCCAGCTACTATCTGCGCGACGCCATGGCCGCGACGCTTGCAAAGCAGGCCGTCGATCTCGACTTCCTGATTCAGTTGCAGACCGACGCCCACAAGATGCCGATCGAGAACGCGGCGGTGCGCTGGCCGCTGAGGCTCTCGCCCTACGTCAAGGCGGCCACGATCCGTCTGCCGATGCAGAAATTCGACTCCCCGGCGCAGCTCGCGTTCGCAAACGTCTTGCGCATCTCACCGTGGCACTGCCTACCCGAACATCGACCCCTGGGCAACCAGAATCGCGTACGGTGGCGTATGTACACCGAGCTAGCCAATCTTCGGCAGCTGATGAACGACGTGCGCCCCTACGAGCCGACCGGCGACGAAATCTTCGACTAACGTGGAATACGATTACGTCGTCGTGGGTACGGGGGCCGGCGGCGGAACGGTCGCCGCGCGGCTCGCCGAGCGTGGCGCACGTGTGATGGTTCTTGAAGCCGGATCGGATCCGCGCGCGCTCGACGGTGGCGATCCAGCGCGCCCCGACGCCAACTGCCTTCCGTGCGACTACGACGTGCCGGCGTTTCATGCGCTCGCCTGCGAGAACGACGCACTCAAATGGGATTTCTACGTTTCGCATTACGCGGAGAGTGACCGGCCCGGCATTCTTTATCCACGCGCCGGAGCGTTGGGCGGCTGCACGGCGCACAACGCGATGATCTTCGTCTATCCGCACAACGAGGATTGGCAAGCAATCGCGGATAGCACCGGCGATCCCTCCTGGCGGCCGGCCAACATGCGTCGTTATTTTCAACGGATCGAGCGCTGCACGTATCGCCCGGATCAGCGACTTTTGGATTTCGTTGGAATAAACCCGTCGCGCCACGGTTTCGGCGGCTGGCTACAAACGGAGCTGCCACGGCTTTCACCCCAAGACTCGTTAGACGTCATCGAGCCGCTCTGGATCGAGATTGCGCGCGCGCTCGAGTTGGACCCCGATAAGATTCAGAAGGTGCGCTGGTTTTCCGAGGCCGGCCTCGACGCGAACGACTGGCGTCTCGTCGCAGCGAACTCCACCGGCCTCCGCACCGCCCCGTTGACGACGGCCGGCCATGCCCGCACCGGGACGCGCGAGCGGCTGTTAGACGTCCAGCGCCGCGTGGGTGACCGATTGAACCTTCAACTTAACTCACTCGCCACCAAAGTGCTCTTCGACGACCAAAATCGCGCGCTCGGCGTTGAGTACCTGCGCGGACGGTCGCTCTATCGAGCCGGCGGCGAGACCTCAACCGAAGCCGGCTCTCCCCAACGGGCAATGGCGCGGCGCGAGGTCATCTTGTCCGGTGGCGCTTTCAACACCCCGCAACTCCTTATGCTGTCAGGAATCGGACCGCCCGAACACTTACGCGCGCTGGGAATCGACGTGCGGGTCGCACTCGACGGTGTCGGCAGCAACTTGCAAGACCGCTACGAAATCGGGGTCGTGAACCGGCTTCAGAAGGAGTGGCCGTTTTTTCGCGGTGCGACCTTTTCGCCCAGCGATTCGCAGTTCGCGCAGTGGAGCGCGCGTGACTCAAGCGGCGTCTACACGACAAACGGGGCAGCGTTTTCAATTGCGCAATCTTCCTCGGTTGCACAAGGCGCTCCCGACCTTTTCTGCATGTTACTGCTCGCCGATTTCAAAGGCTACTATCCGGGATTTTCCCTCGATATCACCCGCCATCTCAACTATATGACGTGGGTCGTGTTAAAGGCGCACACCCGCAACCGCGCTGGAACGGTTCGGTTGCGTTCGCGCGATCCTCGCGATCCTCCGAATATCGCGTTCAACTACTTCATGCAGGGCGGCGACGCCGACCTCCAAGCGATGATCGAAGGCGTTCGCTACGTTCGCGACCTGGGAAAGACGCTGCGCGATTGCGGGATCATCACCGAGGAGACGCCCGGACCGCAGTACGATACCGACGAAGAGTTGGGCGAGTTCATTAAAACGAACGCCTGGGGACATCACGCCTCCTGTACGTGCGCGATTGGCGACCCTCGTGAAGGCGGGGTTATCAGCGGCGATTTTCGCGTACATGGCGTCCAAGGCTTGCGGGTTGTCGATGCGTCGGTCTTTCCGCGCATACCCGGATTCTTCATCGCCAGCGCCACCTATATGATCGCCGAAAAGGCGGCCGACGTTATTGAGGCCGCTCACAGGAAAGGAAATTGACGATGCCATCGGTCGTTCTCGTTCACGGCTACAGCCAAACGTCGCTCGGAGCCTACCAGAACATCCCCGAGCTTCTCGATCGGTCCGGCTTCGATACGATCGTGCTCTCGGCGTTTGATTCGCTGGACGACTTCGTCACGATCGACGATCTTGCACAAGCGCTCGAAATGCGCGTCACCGACCTCGAGGCCACCGGCTTCAGCGTTCGGGATGCGGCCTTCGTCTGTCACTCCACCGGCGCGCTCGCGGCGCGGCGGTGGATTTTGAATCGACGAGCCGCAGCGGCATCGCCCGACCAAGCGGTGTTGCCGCAGCGTCTGGTTACGATGGCCGGGGCAAATCACGGCTCGAGTCTGGCCGAGATCGGAAAAACGCCGATCGGCTACCTTCAAAAGCTGCTCTTCGACCACGTACTCTCGGTCGGGAAAGCCGTTCTTACCGACTTGGAGTATGGCAGCGACTTTCTCTGGCGCCTTAACGACGATTGGATGACGGCGTGGAACGATTCGACGTACCCGCTCGCCAACCAGATGCTCGCATTCAGTCTTGGCGGCGATTCGATCGGAACCAACGAGGCGATGAAACTCTTTTGGGCGACCAGCGAAGCCGGAAGCGACAACACCGTTCGGATCAGCGGCGCGAACCTCAACTATACGTTGCTGGATGCAGATCCCGACGCGAATCCTCCAAAAATAACTCCGCGGGTGCTCAACCGACTGGTGCCACACAAGATCCTTGCCAATTACTCTCATTTCGACAATGTCAGCGGGATATTGCACGCGACCAATACGACCGACACCGCCTTTGCGGCAATGTTGACGGCCTTGCAAACACCGGCTTCGGGTTACGACGCGCTGGCGCAACAGTGGCACCAAGAGAACGTCACGTGGGCGGCCGGCAAGCCGGACGACGCGAACTCCACGGTCGTTTTCAACCTGCGCAATCAAGCCGGCAAGCCAATCGGCGATTGCATGATCGCGTTTTGGGACGAGTCCCAGATTACCGGCGACCCACAGAACATCACCCTTCCGCCGTCACGTCCCGCTGCCGCCCCTTATGTTCCGCCCGCCGATGAAACCGCGGCCGAAGCGGCGATGCGTCAACAAGTCATTAACGCGTCGCTCAGCTCGTCCGACGCGATTCTCGCCAATTCGCCCATTCATAACGACGTGCAGATCGGATCGTATTCGTTCTATCTCAACTATGCGAATTGGGTAGGCGATGGTACGCGCCACCACGCGATCTATATCGAAGCCGTCAGCGACAGCCAATACATCGAGTATGCGCCGACCATCTACCGGCCCTCCGTCGACATTAATCGCCTGATTCAGCCAAACCAATTCACGTACGTGCGCGTCACGCTCAACCGCAACCCCGACAACGAGTACGCAATGTATTTCTGGACAAGCGAGCTCAATGCGGCGGCTCGCGCCGCGGCCATTTGGCGGCCCTTCCCCGCGCTTCCGAGCCGCGTTCCCCCGCGCCCGCCAAGCCCCTAAGGAGTACACAATAAGGATCCCAACAGTAAACGGAGCGCCGCTCGTCATCCAAGCAGAGCGCAGCTCGTCACCCGAGCGGAGGCAACGCTTGTCATCCTGAGCGGAGGCGCGCAGCGCCGTAGTCGAAGGACGCCCAAGTTTCTGCAACGCTAAAAGGCCTGAGGATGCTGCCCCTTGGTGACCCCTTGCGCGAAGGCCGCGTCGATTTTGCTCTGATCGGCAAAATCGAGCACGGTGATCGGCAGCGCTGTTTGTTGGCCTAACGCACTCGAGGCCGACGATGCGTTTACCCGCGAGGCGCTTCTGTACGGCCGGTGAGGGGTCGCAACGGCGAGCATGGCATTGGCGAATCCTGCGAGCTTGAAGTCGTCCTCGATGCATTTTTGGACGAGCGAGCTCAATGCGGCGGCTCGCGCGGCCATTTGGCGGGCCTTCCCCGTGCTTCCGAGCCGCGTTCCCCCGCGCCCGCCAAGCCCGTAGGGATCCCTAGCAAG
>DATHOO010000075.1:0-2850 GCA_035484815.1 Candidatus Acidiferrales bacterium | reverse complement strand
GGCCGGTAGGTGAGGGTTTTGCGGTGCGTCGTCCATTTCACTGACTCTACGCAGTCCTTCGTTCATCCTTTTCAAACTTGCCTTGCCCGAGGGCCTCCAATATTTTGAAAACCCGATGCCGTCCAATATTTTTTGAGAACGCAATCGTCGACTATGTTTAATCTTCGTCGCCCGCTTTAACCACGGTTTTCAGCGCACCTTATGTGGATTGTCCGCCTCGCGCTTCGTCGCCCGCTCTCCGTCGCGGTGATGGCCCTCCTGATGCTCGTGCTGGGCGTCCTCTCCTTCAGCCTGATGAACGTCGATATCTTCCCGTCGATCGATTTGCCGGTCGTCCTGGTGGTCTGGAACTATCCGGGCCTGTCCGCGTTCGACGTCGAACGCCGCATGGTCTTCATCTCCGAGCGCGCTTATTCGACCACCGTCAACGGCATCGAGCACATCGAATCCGAATCTATCAACGGCATCGGCCTGCTCAAGGTTTATTTCCAGCCGGGCAGCGATATTGGCGGCGCGATCGCGCAGATAAACGCCGTATCCGAGACCATCCTGAGCAATCTGCCGCGCGGTATCGAGCCGCCGCAGATCATTTCGTACAACGCCAGCAACGTCCCGGTCGCGCAGCTAAATATCTATAGCGACGTGCTCTCGACCGCCAAGCTCTTCGACTACGGCCTCAACTTCATCCGCATCCAGCTCTTCACCATTCCCGGCTTTTCATCGCCGGCGCCGCTTGGCGGCGTCAGCCGCGCGGTGATCGCAAACCTCGATCCGACCGCGCTCTACGCCAACGGGCTTTCCGCCTTCGACGTCGGCAATGCGCTCGCGGCCACCAACGTCGTCATCCCGTCCGGCACCGCCAAGATGGGCAACTACGAATACAACGTCGACATGAATATGTCGGTGCCCAAAGTCTCCGACTTCAATCGGCTGCCCATCAAGTACCTTAACGGTGCGCCGGTTTACCTCGGCGACGTAGCGCACGTCACCGACACCCATCAGCCCCAGACTAACGTGGTCCGCTTCAACGGACAGCAGGCGACCTACCTGATGGTGGTCAAGCACGCCGACGCATCCACGCTGACCGTTGTCGACGACGTCAAAGCAAAGCTGCCCGACATCCGCGCCACCGCGCCCAAAGGGTTGAACGTGGCGCTCACGTTCGACCAGTCGCAATTCGTGCGCGCCGCGTTAAAGGACGTAGTGCAGGAGGCCGTCACCGCCGCGTTCCTGGTCGCAGTGATGGTACTGCTGTTCCTCGGATCGCCGCGCAGTATGCTCATCGTCATTACTTCGATTCCGCTGTCGATTCTCACCGCGATTGTCTGCTTGAAGCTCACGGGACAGACGATCAACACCATGACGCTGGGCGGCATTGCGCTCGCAGTCGGGATGCTGGTCGACGACGCCACTGTCGAAGTCGAAAACATCCATCGCAATCACGCGATGCACAAACCCTTGCTGGTTGCGATTCTCGACGGCGCATCGCAAATCGCAACCCCGACCTTTGTCGGCACGCTCTCGATTTGCATCGTCTTTTTTCCGGTCGTGCTGCTGACCGGAGTCGCGAAATTTCTGTTCACGCCGCTCGCGCTCTCCGTCGTGTTCTCGATGCTGACCTCGTACCTGCTTTCGCGCACGCTGGTCCCGTCGATGGCGCGTTATCTTCTCCCCGACACCCACGAGGAGAACCTCGGCAGCGGCCGATGGGGCCGCATCGTGCGCGGTTTCGACGCCCGCTTCGAGAAGCTCAAGGAGCGTTATCGATACGCACTCGCCAAGTTTGTCGCGCGCCGAAATTTCTCACTGGTATTTGTCGGCATCATCATCCTGTCTTCGACTGCGATGCTGCTGGTGGTCGGCGAGGATTTCTTTCCCAGCATCGACGCCGGCATGATGAGCCTGCACATTCGGATGCCGACCGGTACCCGCGTCGAACACACCGAGTACGAACTCGACCGGATCGAACGCGCGATTCGCACCGTGGTGCCTGCCAATGAGCTACTGGGCATCAGCGACAACATCGGTCTGCCGCTATCGTACGATTTGGCGTTCTATCAGACCGATTCGATCGGGCCGCAGGACGCCGACGTGCTCATCCAGTTGCAGCCCAAACATAAAGCGACCGCCGAGTACCAGCAGAAGATTCGCGACCTGCTCGCGGTTCGATTTCCGAATGTAACCGCCTACTTTCAGGCGGCCGACATCGTGAGCCAGGTGCTCAATTTCGGCCTGCCCGCGGCCATCGACGCGCAAATTAATGGCAACGACCTGCAAGCCGACTACGACATCGCGCTGCGCCTCGAGGATCGTATGCGGCGCATTCCCGGCGTCAGCGATCTCCGCATCGCCGAGCCGCAGGACTATCCGACGTTCTATGTCGACGTCGATCGCGACAAGGCGCTCGAACTCGGCATCACTCAGAGTCAGGTCACCTCGAGCGTGCTCGGCACGCTTTCCGGCGCTTCGCTGTTGCAGCCCAACTTCTGGCTCGATCCCAAAAACGGCGTCAACTACAGCGTCATCGCGCAATCGCCGCAGCACCTGATCGATTCCGTCGCCGCGCTGTCGAACATTCCGCTGAGCACTCCTCAGTCGTCTGTTGGAATTAACGGACTAGTCTCGTCGACCACCTCCGTCGACGGCACGACGGCCCAGGCCCAGCTGCTCGGTAACCTCAGCACCGTCAGCCACCGATGGGATCCCGCTGTCGTCGCTCATTACACAGTCCAACGCGTCATCGACGTTGATTGCGCCGTCCATGGCCGCGACCTCGGCGGCGTCGCCTCCGCTGTACAGCGCGAGATCGACCATCTCGGCAAGTTGCCCGCAGGAACGCACGTCGTCATC
>DATHOO010000074.1:0-11765 GCA_035484815.1 Candidatus Acidiferrales bacterium | reverse complement strand
CCTCGTAGAGGGCTTGTTCGGACTGCCGCTGATCCTGCATCGAGGACTCGCCACCCGCGACGCGGAGTTTTATTAACCGCAGAGCATCGCTGCGCAGCGTCACCGCTTTTTCGGTAAACGCCAAGACGTCGTCGAGCTCGCGCAACTGAAAGTAGGCGCTGGCGACCTCTGCCACGACCGTTGCCAGAACGGTGTCTCTCGCCACTTCGGTTGAGAGGAGCCGATCGCGCGCTGCGCCCGTCGCGGAGGCAAGCTTTCCGAAGAGGTCGATTTGATAGTATGCGTCGATCCCGGCTTGGGGCCCGAACTCGTTTTCGGGCGCGCCGGGCGGCTTGTTTCCCGACGTGATGTAGTAGGGAGCTTGCAGGATGCCGTTGACGAAGATCGACTGGTCGGCGGCGGTGATGCCGAGATTCGCTTCCGCCTCCAAAATGGCGGCGTACGCGAGCGCGATGTCGTAGTTTCGCGCTAGCGCCCGTTCGATGAGGCTTTGCAGCACGGGATCGTTGTAGAGCTGCCGCCACGGCAG
This sequence comes from Candidatus Acidiferrales bacterium, assembly GCA_035484815.1. GTDB lineage: Bacteria > Vulcanimicrobiota > Vulcanimicrobiia > Vulcanimicrobiales > Vulcanimicrobiaceae > Cybelea. The sequence continues at coordinate 11,236 of DATHOO010000074.1, read as the reverse complement.
GTTACCTAATGAGGACTCGGTGGAGGCCGTGCCGCGAAACGTCGATGGCATTTGCGCGTCCGGCGGAGCCGACGGTGTCGGCGCGACGCATGAGGCGATGAGCTGCACGAGCGCGATCAGCGCGACGAGAAGCTTCACGCCGGTTCCTGCGGTGCAGGGGTTTCCGGCAGCGTCTCCTGCTCGACGCGGGGCTTCTTCCCGCGTTCGATCAGATTCTGGAAAACCTCATAGAGCGTGGGCGTAAAGAAGATGCCGAGCGCCGTTGCGGCCAGCATGCCGGCGAAAACGGTCGAGCCGAGCGACTGGCGGGACGCTGCGCCCGCGCCGTGGGCAAACATCAACGGGACGACGCCGATGATGAAGGCAAACGACGTCATCAGGATCGGGCGGAAGCGCAGGCGAGCAGCATCGGTGGCGGCCTCGTTGATCGATGCTCCGTGGGCGCGCCGCTCGCGCGCGAACTCGACGATGAGAACGGCGTTCTTGGCCGCCAGACCGATGATCATGATGATACCGATCTGCACGTACACGTTGTTGTCGAGGCGCCACATGAGCACCGAAATAAAGGCGCCGAAAATGCCGGTCGGCACGGCCAGAAGCACTGCCAGAGGCATCATCCAGCTCTCGTACTGTGCCGCGAGCGCAAGAAAGACCAGCAACACTGAGAAGATGAAGATAATGCTTTGCGTGTTTCCGACCGCGACTTCCTGATAGGCGGTGCCCGACCAGCCATACGTGTAGCCCGCCGGGATGGTCTTCGATGCAACCTCCGACATCGCCGCGATTGCCTGACCGGTGGAGTAGCCCGGTGCATTCGATCCGAAGATCTGAATCTCGCGGTTCGTGTTGAAGCGCTGAATGAAGTCGGTGCCGAGGCTGGGGCGTACCGTCGTCAGCGTGTTCAGCGGAACCATCTCACCGTTGTTGCTGCGCGCGTAGATCGACGATATGCTGCCCGCGTTCGCCCGGAACTCGGGCTCCGCTTGAATCATCACGTCCCACGTGCGGTTGAAGAAGGTGAATTCGTCGACGACCAACCCGCCCAAAAAAGCCTGAAGCTGCTTGAAAACGTCACTCACGGCGACGCCTCGCTGCGCGGCCCGGTCGCGGTCGACGTCCAATTGCAGCAGCGGGATCGAGGTCCGCATGGTGTTGTTGATTGCGGTGATTTCGGGCCGTTTGCGCGCCTCTGCGACGACCTTGTCGGCGACCGCAGCGAGCTCGGGAATCGTGTGGCCGCCCGTATCCTGCAGTTCGAAGGAGAAGCCCGAAGCGTTTCCGAGGCCCGGTATCGTCGGCGGTACGAACGGGAACGAGGCCGCCTGCGGATACGCGTTCATCTTGTCGTCGATATCCTTGACGATGCCGCGCAGCGTCAAGTGCTCTTTCACCCGTTCGTCCCACGGTTTGAGAACGACGATGAAGCTTGAAGCGTCGGGCGTCTGAATCGACGTGAGCAGACTGAATCCGGCGAGCGAGATGACGTCGGCAACGCCGTGAATCGTGCCGATGTCTTTTTCCATGCGTCCCAAAACGGCGGCGTTGCGGTCGAGCGACGACCCGAACGGCAACTGAACTTGAGCGTAGACGACGCCCTGATCCTCATCCGGCACAAAGCCGCCCGGAATTGCCTTTCCGAGCAGCCCGACGAGAAGGTAGAAGCCGGCCAACAGCGCTAGCACGAGGATCGTGCGTCGCATGAGCCAGCGCAAGATCCCCATATAGCCGGCAGTCACCGACGCAAAGATGCCGTTGAACTTGTCGATGAACCACCCCAGCGGCCCCCAAAGTCTCGTCCGTCTGCGGAGGATCAGGACGCACAGCGCCGGCGTTAGCGTCAGCGCGACAACCGCTGAAATGTTGACCGAGATCGTGATCGTCAGGGCAAACTGCCGGTAGAGCTGGCCGACGATTCCGCTGATGAAGGCCGAGGGTAGAAAAACCGAGGTCAGGACAAGCGATATCCCGAGGATCGGAGCCGTCAGCTCTTTCATCGCCCGTTCGGTTGCTGCAAGCGGTTCCATGCCGCTCTCGATATGGTGTTCCACGCCCTCCACGACGACGATCGCGTCGTCCACGACGATGCCGATAGCAAGCACCAGGCCGAAGAGCGTCAAGGTGTTGGTGCTGAATCCGAGCGGAAGAAAGATGATGAACGTTCCGATGAGCGAAACGGGCACGGCCACCATTGGGATGAACGAGGCTCGAAAGCTTCCCAAGAAGACGAAAACGACGATGATGACGAGAATGAGCGCTTCGACGAGGGTCTTGAGGACGTCTTTGATCGAGTCTTTGACGAAGAGCGTGCTGTCGTAGGCGACCGAGTACGTCAGGCCGGGCGGAAAGGCTTTGGCCAGCTCGGCCATCCGGGCCTCAACCGCTTTCGCCGTGGTGAGTGCGTTGGCGTCGGGGGTTTGATAGAGGATGACGAGCGTCGCAGGTTTGCTATTGAGCGAGCCGAGCGTTTGATAGAGCTGCGCACCGAGTTCGACGCGCGACACGTCGCGTAGACGCAGTATCGACCCGTCGGGATTCGATCGCACGACGATGTTGCCAAACTGTTGGGGATCGGTCAGCCGGCCTTGCGCGTTCACCGACAGCTGGAACTGATTATTTTTAGGGGCGGGTAAGGCGCCCACCGCTCCCGTTGGGATCAAGACGTTTTGGCTGCTGATCGCGTTTGCGACATCGCTCGCCTGCAAACCGAGCTTCGCCAGCTGATCCGGGCGCACCCAAGCGCGCATCGCGTACTTTTGCTCGCCAATCGTGCTTTGCCCGCCGATCCCGGGGACCGAGAGTAACGGATTGATCAGGTTCAGCGTCGTGTAGTTGCTCAGGAAAAGGCGGTCGTAGGAGTTCGTCGGCGAGTAGAGCGCGACGACCATGAGAATCTGCGGAGATTTCTTTTGTACGGTGATTCCGAACCGGTTGACCGACTCCGGAAGCGACCCGGTCGCCTGCGTGACGCGATTCTGAACGTCGATGAGGGCCTTTTGGATGTCTGCACCGACTTTGAACGTGCAGTTGAGCGTATATTGTCCGCTCGAGGAGCTCGTCGACTGCATGTAAATCAGGTTGTCGACACCGACGACCTTATTCTCGATCTCTGACGCGACGGATTGCTCGACGACCGAGGCGCTCGCGCCGATGTAAGTGGTCTGTACTTGGATCAGCGGCGGTGAGATCGGCGGAAACTGCGCGACCGGAAGGACGAGGATGGCGACGCCGCCCAGCAGCACGATCACGATGGAGAGAACCATCGCGAAGATCGGGCGAGTGATGAAGAAGTGTGCCACGGCTTACTCCGCCTTTACGACGACCTTCGCGTCGGGCCGCACTTTTTGCGTCCCCTCAACCACCACGCGTTCGCCCGCTCTTAGGCCTGATTGCACGATGAACGACTGCTGATATTGCGGCCCAAGCGTGACCGTGCGAAGCGCGGCGACGTTCTTCGAGTCGATGACGTAGACGGTGTCGACGCCTTGCGACTTGACGATCGCGGTCTGTGGAACGAGCACGGCGTCGCGCCGGCGCTCGACGGTCACGCGAACGCGCGCGAAGCCGCCCGGTCGAAGGAGGCCGTCGGGGTTAGGGAAGCGCGACTCGACGGTGACCGTCCCCGTTTTGGGATCGATCGTGGGACTGATCGCGTAGACGCTCCCGGCGTACGGGTAGGTCGCATCGTTGGCGAGCACGACCTGCAGCGGCTGACCTCGCAGCGAGGTTCCGCTCTCCGTCCCTCGTGTGCGCGCTAAGGCGAGATACGTCGGCTCGTCCAATCCGAATGTGATCTTGACCGGATCGATCGTCGAAATGGTGTCGAGCACTTGAATGCCCGGGCCGCCGACGACGTTGCCGACGTCGTAGTTCAGAAACCCGATCAGTCCCGTGACGGGCGCGCGAATGGTCGTGTATCCGAGGTTGATCTGGGCGTTGTCGACTGCCGCCTGCCCGGCAAGCGTCGCCGCACTCGCCGATTCGATCTGAGCCCGTGCGACGTCGACGTCGCCGCGTGCGATTTCGGCGTTTTGAATGGCGTTGTCGAGATCTTTTTGCGGGATGGCTTTGTCGGCGGCGAGCGGCCGGTCTCGTGCAACGGTCGTATTCGCGCGCGCGAGCGCCGCTTCGCGCGAGAAGAGATTGCCCCGCGCCTGCCCCGCCTGCGCGCGCCCAGTTCCGAGTTGGGCTTGCGCCGTCCGCAGCGCCGCGACGTACTCGTTCTGCTGGATCTGGAAGATCAAATCGCCCCGGCGGACGAGATCGCCTTCCTTGAACGGCGCTTGTTCCAGCACGCCGGGCACGCGTGCCCGTATCTCCACGCTTTCGACCGCACCGATCGTTCCTTGAAAATCCTCGGTGATCGGCACCGTGCCCTGACGCACGGTCGCGACGATGACGGTCGGCGCGGGCTGCTCGACGTTCGCCTTGTTCTCGGTATCGCCATGACCGCACGACGGTAGGATGGCTGCCGCCATGAGGACGGCAGCCGCGGCGGGTTTCATCCCTCCTGTTTCCAACGCGCGAGCGCCGTCTCGGCAACGTTGATGAGATCGGCACCGATCTCGGCGTATGCCGAATCCGGCAAATTCGCGAGCGAGACGCGCACGGACCAATCCGGTGCGCCGAAACCGCTTCCATTGAGCAGCACGATCGAATGGAAGGTCGCCAGCGCAAAAACGATCTGCAGCGGATGGTAGTTCGCGACCAGAAACTTCATGAAACCATCGCCGTATGTGATCTCGGCCCACTTCATGAGATCGAGCGTCGAGTAGTAGTCCGCGCGATGCGGGTCGGGAACGAGCGGCAGGTTCAAGCCCTTCCAAAGAAGCTCCATGCGCCGTTTGCAGATGAGGCGCGTCAGGTCGCGGTAGGCGTTCTTCGAGTCGGTAAGGGCGGAGAGCGAGAAGAACGTCATCATCACCTGCTGCGGCATCGAGAGCCCTGCCGTATGATTGAGCGCGACTTGACGGCTGTCGGCAACGAGGCGATCGATGAACTTGATCGAGTCAGGCGTGAGTGTGAGCGGGCTGTACCGCTTGCGCAGACGGACTCTCTCCGGCTCAGGCAGCGCGGCGATCATCTCTTCGAAGACGTTGTCCTGGTGGATCGCGATCACGCCCAGGCGCCAGCCGGTGCAACCGAAATATTTCGAGTAGGAATAGACCGTGATCGTGTTGCGCGGAGCGTATTTCATGAGGGACTCGAAGCCCTCGACGAACGTGCCGTAGACGTCATCGGTGATGATAATGAGGTCTTTGCGCTTTTCGTTCACGATATTCGCGATCCGCTCGAGCGTCGAGCGCTGGATCGCGTACGAGGGCGGGTTGCTCGGATTGACGACGAAGAACGCTTTGATCGTCGGGTCGAGCAGCTTATCGATCTCAATGTCCGGGTACTGCCACGAATGCGCGCCGGACTCGTACGTGCCGCTCGCGTCGATCTCGACCGTTTCGAACGCATACTTGTCGAGATGCGCGATCTCGAGATACGGGGTGAAGGTCGGGACGGCCAAGGCGATTTTGTCGCCGCGCTTGAGCAAGCCGTTGACTATCAGCGAGTCGAAGATGTAGCACATCGCGGCAGTTCCGCCTTCGACGGCAAAGATGTCGTAAGTGCCCGGCGGCGGCGAGTCACCGCACATCTCGCGAACGAGGTAGGCCCGCGCAACCTGTTCCATGTGCCTGCCCATTCGCATCGGCACTGGATACATGTCGCCGATAATCGCGTCAGCGAGCTCGTGGACCCACGAGTCCTTATCGAACTTGAGTTTGTTCACGCCGTAGTCGATGAACGACTTCAACGCCTGCGCTCCGGGCTCGTTAGCATACCGCTTCACGAACTCGTCGAATCGCGCGCCGATTCCGTCGCGTTTCGGCATCCCGCCCAGATCGGGCTCGTCCCACACCCGTTTCGACTCCTCGATGCCGAACCGCCCGAAGAGGAAGTACGCCTCGCGGGGCGTCGTGGCGATCCAGTTCGGATTACCGCGTCCTGCGTCGAGGAAGACGTGAATGCTTTCCGGATCCTTTGCAAGCTTGATGAGGTCGTCTTTCAACTCGAATGGGCTCAGCGTCTCAAACCTGCGAAAGCGTTCGAGGGGATCGGTAACCTGGGTAGCCATAAACCGTTACTCCTTAAATGGCAGTATTGCTAGCGAAAATTGCGACGATGGGCCGTGCTCTAAGGGAGCCCCACCACGGCGCTCCCCTCGACTTTATACTTCCAAAGGCCGTACCGCCCGATGCCCCACGAATCGACGACGAGCAGCCCAACGTCGCCGGCGCTGCCGCTTACTATCCCTCCGACGGCATCTTGCACCAAACCGCCATCATTGAACAGCACCCGAAAGTTGTAGATGGCGGAGAATTTCAAGCCGCGCCAGGCTGGAGAGTCGACGAAGGAAACGTTGGGCAGCGTGACCTTGCCTTCGTAGTAACTCGTGTAACTGGCTCCCGGCGGCCGTATTACGGTTTGATCGTATTCGTTCGTGTAGGCCACGGAACCGCCGCTCCATTTCCACTTCGTGGTATAGAAGAATTTCAACACGGTCTCGAGGCTTTCCACGCCGTTCGTCGCCGTTGGGAAAGCAATCCCGGCCTCGAGCGCATGATCGAAACTCTTGGAAGCGACGCTATACGAGTATCGAAGCTCGGCGTTACCGAATCCGGAATAGGGGTTGGCGTTGGGGGAGTACGAATTCGGTTCGGTCGGATATCGCGTTATGAACGGAAGCCGAATCTGCAGCTGCGCGCACGTGTCCCACAGGTTGCGATCGTAGCGAAGCTCTTTCTTTGCCTTCGCCGTTCCGTCTCGGTTGCCCTGAAAGTAATAATAGGCCGTGGCATCTCGGTCCAACGTAAAAAACTCGTCGCCCATCGTGTAGAGCCGAGGCAAGGGCGCCGGAGCGGCGCTCTGCGAGGGGGACGGCGACGGCGGTGCCGTGGACGCGGCTTTCGCTCTCGCTACGCAGGCAGCAACGGCGCTTTGCGACGTGACCGCAAATGCCGCTAGCGCAACTACCGCTGGGAGGACCAAACCTACAGGAGTTCGACTGCTTGTCACGTCGTTGACCTTCGTACGAGAAGCATTGTCCCAAGACAAACCCACGCAACCAGCTTACGCGGCAGCCTTGAGTTGCCGCAACCACGCATCAAGGTCCACCTCGCAAGGGGATGCTTCGTCGCGCACCCCGAGCGTACGGCCAATGTCCAAGAATCGATTGTGGTTTGCCGGCGCGATTCAAATGATACATCGTAACGCTGAGCGGATTCATTTTGGCCGGCGTAAACTCGCCGCGCAGCTGCGACGGCTCGAGCGCAGGCAGCGTATTCGAAGGAATAAACTCACGAATGTAGTGCGATATGGCCTCATCCATGTCGTCCGCACGCGCGTCCGGATCCGCCAGACCGGGCTGTATCGCGCGGATCAGTCGCGACTGAATCCGGATGAGCGCCGGCAGCGGCAAAATTGAGATCGTGATGGCGGCCGAACTCACGGCGGCCCGCATTGGCGAGGGCACAATCCGCAGCGTTGGCGGCAGGCGCGCCGGAAGCGCCCGATCGACAGCCGCGACGATGCGCTTTAGTTGCGGCGTCAATGCGAATGCTGCAACGAGGCAAATGCGCGGCTCGGCGTATCCCGAAAAGGAAAGCCCCAAAGCGGAGATCCGTGGGGCCTCCAGATCCAGGGCGATCTCAATCGCGGTGATATCCCACTGGGGGAGATGCGCGATGCCCATTGACACCATGAAGGCACGCCAATGGCGCTTTGTTAACCCACGGCCAGGTCGCCCTTGCGAAGGGCCCCCTGTGAGTGGGAGCATGTCAAGGAAGCTGGACTTATTCTAATCCCGTGCTAATATGGAGGCCTACTTGCTTTACCCGTCGACGATTCGGCGGTAGGAGCTACATGCAGAGAGCAAACGGCTCCGCGGTGTTTTGGTCATCTCGTGCCGCCGCAGAGGAAAAACAGAGCGACTCGCCGTTGGACGAGTCGCGACGCGACGCTCTCGGCCGCTTTCTACGCGAACGACGGGAAACGCTCGCACCGGAACAGGTCGGCATTTCCTCGCATCGCGGGCGGCGCACGCCCGGCCTGCGACGCGAGGAAGTCGCGTTTCTTGCCGACATCGGCGTCAAATGGTACGCCCGTTTAGAGGCGGGCGATGACGTTCACCCTTCGATGGCAACCCTGACCGGCATCGCCGTGGCTTTGCGTTTATCGAATCCCGAGCTCGAGTATATGCTCGAGTTGGCAGGGCTACATCAGCCATCGGTTGCGAGTCTCGATGCCGGCAGCGTTCCCATACCCTTGAGCACGCTGATCCGCACGCTTCGGGGCGTTTCGGTCACCCTCCACGACCGAATTCTCACGCCGCTGATGTGGAACAGCATCGCAGAAACACTGCACGGCCATTCGCGGTTTGCAAATCCGATCGAGAGAAACGGCTTGGTGCGAAGTCTGTTCGATCCGGAGTGCATTGCGTTTCTCGGCTCGGAGCGCGAAGAGTTCATCCAACATGCGGTGGGCATGTTCCGGCTGAACCAATCGTCGCCGTCACCGAGCCCGTTTGGGGCAGCCGTTTACGAGAAGATCAAGGACGAACCGCTCTTTCAAGCGGCTTGGCAGCGGCGAGTCGTCGCCAGCGAGTTATCCGATACAAAGGTGTGCATCCGCAACCATTCGGCAGCGGGTAAGCTTACGATGTACGCCCTCGACCTGACGAGCTTGATGCAGAGCCGGTTCCTGTTGCGCGGCTTGATGCCGGCCGATGACGAAACGGCAACGAAATTCAGCCGGTTGGAAAAGATCCGCGAGACCTTGACCTACAGCTCCACAAACCTCTCGTACGCCTGAGGAGAACGCTTTAGCTCAGCGTCCCCCTGCGAAGTGGCCCTTAATGCGTGGTTGCAGCGCATCTGCCGGATGGTTACGCTAGCATTCTACCCTTCGGTTCGGGAGGCTCGAGATTGTTGGCGTGCTTTTCAAAACATCTTTTCCCCGCTATCGTGGCAGCGCTCTGCGTGCTTCCACCAGCGCCCGCGGGCGCGACGGGAGCGATCAGCATCCACCATGCGAGTGGCGCAAGCAATAGCTACAGCGACGTTGAAATTCGCGTTTTTTCGGGCTCGCTCTTTTTGACGTCCGACGACGGCGACGGCACGATCGTGGTCACGCGTGCCGCGTGCTCGTATCAGGGAAAGATCATCGTCTGCCTGCCGATTTCGGCGGCGCTCGTGCAAGATGGCGAGAGTTCGGCGCTCGCGCTCAGGCGGGGAACGATCTATCTCAACTATACGAGCACCGCTCAATCAATGTCGTTCTCATCTTCCAAGTTACCCGCAAAGAGCATTCTGCTCGCGCTTACGCTGAACGACGGCACCTTGATCAACGTTCACGGGCGCATCGATCAGGTGATCGAGCAGTGAAATACGCTGCAATACTCCTCTCGTTGATTTTCACGCTGAGCCTTTGCCTTTCTGCCGACGCACGCGGCGGGCGGGGCGGCGGCGGAGGCCGCGGCGGCGGTGGCGCGCGTGGCGGCGGCGGAATGCGTGGCGGCGGCGGCATGCCGTCGCGCGGCGCAAGCGGCGGTGGTCGCGGCGGATTCAACCTCGGCGGCTCCGATTTCTCGCGCGGCGGAGTGGGCGGCGGCATGCAGCGCCCCGGCATGGCTCAGCGTCCCGGCGGCCCTGGTGGCGCAGGCGGCGCCGGCGGAATCGGTCGCCCTGGTGGACCAGGTGGCATTGGCGGGCCGGGTGGACCTGGCGGACCCGGCGGTCCCGGCGGAATCGGCAACGGAAATCGCCCCGGTAATGGCGGCAACCGTCCGGGAAATGGCGGCAATCGTCCTGGTAACGGCAACAACGTCGGGAACGGCAACGGCAACACGATCATCAACAACCCGGGCGGCGGCGGTTACTACGGCTGGAACGGCGGCATGGCTTGGGCACCGGCGCCGTACTATTGGGGCGGCGGATTCTGGGGCGCCTGGACGATCGGCATGACATCAGCCATCGTCTACGGATCCATCGTCGACGACGAGCATGACGTCACGTATAACTCCTACGAAGTTCAAGCCGGGACGCCCGGAGCCACGTTTCTGACCACCTATCAACTCACGCAGACGCAGTGCGGCCCGCCGAATCTCGTGAACGTTTACGGTCCGCAAAATAGCGTCATCTGCGCGCAGCCGAATAGTTACGTTGGTGAAGGCTCGTATCGCCTGGACACCGTTACGCTCGACCTGATCCCGATTAACGGACCGCCGCCCGCAGCGGCAACGTCGAGATCGGGCTAATCGTTCGGACTTCCCGCGAGCGCATTTTTATGACGCATGCAGCGCTTGGAGACCAAATTGATTCTACGCCTCGCGATTGTCGGTGGGGTTGAAGGGGGATTTATGAGGTTAACACTTCTGGCTTTGCTCGCGTGTTTTACGTGTATGCCGATTGCGACGGCTGCGAAGGGCACAATGACGATCGTGCACCGCGACGGCAATCAGGACGTTTATGATGACGTCGAGATCAAAGTCATTCACGGCGCGCTCTACATGACGTCCGCTGACGCAAAAGGCACGATGGTGATTCACGATGCGGCATGTTCGCTCCAAGGAAAACTGAAGGTCTGTCTGTTGACGAGCGCCTCGCTCATCCAGGACGATGAGACGACTCCGCTCGACTTCAAGCGCGGAACCTGCTACGTGAACTCGACCGACGATTATCAGCCCTTGGTTCTATCAACGACGAAGGTGGCACCACACAGCATTTTGCTCACGTTCAAGACCGACAAAGGCACGTTGGTCACGCTGAACGGGCGAATTGACAGGGTGGAAAACTGAAATGAAATACTTGTGTCTGTTAATGGCTTTGATTTTTGCGTTGCAGCCGGCCCTGGCATCGGCCCAGCGAGGTGGCGCGAGGGGAGGCGGCGGTGCACGCGGCGGCGGCGGCATGTCGCGCGGCGGCGGCGGGGGGTCGCGCGGCAGCGGTACCTCGCGACCGTCCGGTGGTGGCGGCAGTACGGGTGGGCGCCCGTCCGGCGGCAACCGTAGCGGTTTCAACATGGCCGGCGATCGCAGGGCGCCGGTGTCGAGTCCCGGCGGTAACCGCGGCACGCAGAGCGGCAACCGCGGCACGCAGGGCGGCAACCGCGGCAATGGCAACCGTGGGAGCGGGAATCTGAGCAACGGCAACCGTAACAACGGCAACCGTAACAACGGCAACCGTAACAACGG
>DATHOO010000073.1:0-2121 GCA_035484815.1 Candidatus Acidiferrales bacterium | reverse complement strand
CCTCATCTTTGATTGCGACTGGCGGCTGCAGCACGGCTCCAGGCAGCTTGGACCACTGTTTTAGCGCGTTCGCGTATCGATCGAATGTGGGCGGTGGGCTTCCCAACCATCTGCGCGCCAGAATCTCGTCGTGGCGTTTGGGGTCGTCGCCGATGTTCTTGTGCTCGGATTCGCGGCGGCGCTCGCGTTCGTGACCGTGATCGTGCTCTTTAGGCATAGCATCACGTCCCTTACGGAAAGAGTGAGAAAACCAGCCTGCGCTTCCAACCTACTTTTGTCAAGCCGCCTGGGCAGGCAACGCCGAGAGTCTCGGCTACAGCCGCAGTTCGACCGGTTCGAGTGAATCCGTGAGGCGGCCGTCGAGTAGACCGATCGTCCGATCCGCGTAGCGCGCGAAGCGCCGATCGTGCGTGACCATGACAATCGTCGCGCCTTCCGCATGGAGATCCGCCAGCATCTCCATTACGGACTCGCCGTTGGCCGTATCGAGGTTACCCGTCGGCTCGTCGGCTAAGAGGACGGACGGATATCCCGCGAGAGCCCGCGCGACGGCAACCCGTTGCTGCTGACCTCCCGAGAGCGCGGCGGGAGAGTGGCGCGCCCGGTGCTCCAGTCCGACGCGTTCGAGAACCTCCTCAACGCGGCGTTTGCGCTCGCGGGGCGTCACGCCGCGGTAAATGAGCGGAAGTTCGACGTTGCTGCAAACGTCGAGATCGCCGATCAGGTTGAAGTTTTGGAAGATAAATCCGATCGCGCGATTGCGAACCGCTGCCCGTTCATTGATCGACAGCCCCAGCATCGCGTGCCCGTTCAGCGTGTAGCTTCCGGAGCTTGGGGAATCGAGCAGCCCGAGAATCGAAAGCAGCGTCGACTTCCCACATCCTGAAGGACCTTCGATCGAGATGTATTCTCCTCGCTCGACGGTCATGTTTATATCGAGCAGTGCCCGAGTCTCGAGCTCGTCGGTGTAGTAGCTTTTGCAGATCCCTTTGAGTTGAAGCATTGGCATCACTCTTCTCTAGTGTATGGCAAGTGAGGGCCGCCCGGCGTAGCCCGACGTGTCCGAGACGATAACGGTATCTCCGGCGTGCAAACCGGAGAGCACCTGGACGCGATCGACCGATCCCCGCCCGAGGCGGACGGGAACCAGTTCGGCTCGCGTTCCGCCCGGCGCGATGCGATAGAGTTCGATTGCCGAGTTGTCCGAAACACCCGCAGGGCGCAGGATTGAGATCGCGCTCCCGATACGCGCGACCACGATCGTGGCATTGACGTTGAGCGCGGGCCGTGCACCAGCCGGCAACTTGCGACCGAGCGCAACGTCAACCGCGACGCTTCCGTTGTTTGCCGTGGGCGCGATGCGCTCGATCCGGCCCGCGAGGACCCCGTTCCCGGTGTCGACATCGCACGTCATCCCTGCGAAAAGGTCGTGCACCTGCGTTTCGGGTACTTGCAAAACGGCCTTGAGCGTACTCGTGTCGGCAATCGTTGCGATCTCGGCGCCCGCATCGAGCCGCGCGCCGGGATCGACGGCGATGCTTTGAACGATGCCCGAGATAGCCGCGCGCACGATGAGCGCCGACGCCTCGTCGAGTTTCGCGCTGAGCACTGCACGCGCGTTGTCGAGTTGCGCCTGGGCCGCGGCAACCCGAGCGCTTTGATCGGCGGCGTCGACGCCGCTTTGCGCTCGGCTGATCGCGGCCTCTCCCCGGGACTCGTTACGCTTGATCATCGCGATTTGGTAGGTGGCGTCAGCCACATAGCCGCTGTGGTGGAGTTGCTCGAGCGTCCCGAAGTTGGTCGAGTCGACTTGCATTTGAGCTTGCGCGGTCGCCAGCGCCGCCTTTTGGGCAAGCGCGGAAGCCTGCGATTGCGCTTGCGCGCTGCGGAGCTGCGCGTCGGCGACTTGCACCGCAGACGATGCTTGAACGAGTGAGGCTTGCGTCTCCGGATCTTGCATGCGCGCAATGACGTCGCCTCGAGCGACGAGGGTACCCGGTTTAACGTCGACACTTTGCACGAGCCCGGGCTCGATCGCGTCGACGACGTGAACGTTTTCCGCCGAGAGAATGCCCGCGGCGGCAACCGAGATGGTCAACGTGCCGCTCTTCGCCATATCCA
>DATHOO010000072.1:0-13855 GCA_035484815.1 Candidatus Acidiferrales bacterium | reverse complement strand
ACTCTCTCAGGCGCCGCGATCGTAAGGATCGACAATCGCATCCACGCCTTGACCGACTACTTTACGAAAAACGATCCCAATCTATTAACGTGGGTAGCGACTACGGTGGACGCGCTCGCGAGCGAGTTTGTTGCACGAGGCGACGATTGGCAATGGTTTTCCGCAAAATTCCGGGACTTCATACGACGGAACCTCAGCACCGAGGGTCGATAGAGTATTTTTTAAGGCTTCTTTTGTTTATGGAGTTATCGCGTAGACCGTTCCAGCCCCGTGCGTCCCGCCATTTGCCGTGGTCCCGTAGAGCGTGCCATTCACGTTGATCAAGTTCGAAGACGGGTAATAGCCATCCGAGCTGCTTCCGCCGAATGTGTGCAGAAGTTGCTCCTTGCCCCCTGTCGTAACGCTAAAGACCGTGCCGCAGCCGCCGCCGTTTGTGGAGAAGCAGCCTTTCACACCGCCCGCGAGGGTCGTGCCGTATAAAGTACCGTGCATGTCGATCAGGCTCGCGGAAGGGTACCAGCCATCGGTGCTGCCGGGGCTGCCGAAGCTGTACACAACGTTCACGGTACCGCTCGTGGTGATGCTGTAGACCGTTCCGCGGCCGTGCGCGCCCCCGGAACTGAGCGTGCCATAGAGCAGGCCTTTCACGTCGATCAAGGCTGCAGCCGGGGCCTCGCCTTTATCCTCTTTATAAGTGAAGTGGTACAGCAGCTTCCCCGAGCCGCTCGGGCTGACGGTGTAAACGCTTCCCTGGCCATGTCCGCCGCCGTACTCTGTTGTGCCGTACAAGGTCCCGTTCACGTCAATCAAGGACGCAGCCGCGTAACTTCCCGTGGTGGGCCCAACGAGGCGAAACAGCACATTCTCCGAGCCACTCGGGCTCATGCTATATACGGTGCCGCAGCCTATTTTAGGGTGCCCGAGCCGGCATCCCCCGGGCGTGCCCCCTTCCGCCGTCGTGCCGTAGAGCGTGCCGTTCACGTCTCTCAAGCCGGCAGCGGGCCAGGCGCCGTCGGGAGGACCGGTAAAGCCGTGCAGCACGATCTCGGCGCCGCTCGGCGTTATGCTGAATACAGTTCCGCAACCGACGCCGCTACGGCCATTACATTTTGTATCGCCGCCGTGGAAGGTCGTGCCGTAAAGCGTACCGTTCACGTCGATCAAGCCAGCCTTTGGGTTCGCCCCGTCAGAGCCGCCGGTGAACGCGTGTAGCACGGTTTCTTGGCCGGTTGGAGTTACGCTGAATACGGTTCCGCAGCCAAAGCTTTTATAACATCCCTCACCACCGCCCTGGACGGTCGTGCCGTAGAACGTACCGTTCACGTTGATCAACCCGGCAAGAGGGCGCGCCCCGTCGGACGTGCCGGCAAAGTTGTACACTACCTTGTAGGACGACCCAGACGTCTGGCGCTGCCTCATGCTGTAAGTTGGCGCGATCTCGCGGGTTTGCGGCATCGCGCCCGGCGCGCCGATTAGCGGCTGCGATCCGCAGCCGACAAGCAATGCGGCGGCCATGCCGATCGTAAACACATACCGCATGAGGTCCCAACGTCTCATGTACTCTGCTCCTCCTACCGTGAACACGACGGCGCTTCAGTGTCATTCGTCGCCACGTCACGCGATCCCGGGAGCAGCTTGTGCTGCGGCTTTAGCGACTCTTTCGTTTATGGGGTTAGCGCCGTCGCCTGAGCTTTAGGTCAGGCGATCGAACGAGAGTTCTTCGGGGTGGAATTTAATCGTTTGCCGCGGTAATAGGTGGCAATGGATACGGTTGCTTGGCGGCGGCTCCTGTTAGGGTTGTGTGCCCTGGGATTCGTCCTGACCGCCAACGCCGTGTGGACTGGTGCGTACACGCTGGGCGTGGATCCGGGCGTTACCAGATCATACACCAGCCCGCTTGTCGTACCGAAGGTGACGGGCGAAGCCCCCTTTGTCATTCGGATCGATGCACCGCCGGGAAGCCCGGCATATCGTCAAGGACTTCGAAGCGGCGATCTCCTCGATCTGCACCTACTTACGCCCGGGGAACGCTATAGTTGGATAAGCTATTTTCGACTGGCGGGCCAGCGCGCAGATGTTCCGATCGAGCGCGATGGCAAACGTCTCGTCGTCAGCGTCGCTCCCGAGTCGCGCTCCCTCCTTGCTAGAGGCGGTGCTCTGAGCTTCGGCTGGGACGCGTGGCTAGCGCTTTTTGGATTCATCTGGACGCTAACGTTCGCAGCCGTAATCGCTTGGAAGCGCTCAGCCAGCAAAGAGGCTCGCATACTCTCACTGCTGCTGAGCACGCTGGTACTCTCAAGCCTTTTCACACCGATTAACTTTGTTACGCCGTGGCCCGCGCTCGACGCAACGGCGGCTTTTCTCAGCGCCGCACTCTACGGCCTCACCACAGCGCTTTTGGCAACCTACGCGATGGCTTTCGCACCGTCTCCAAACCCCATGCGACGCATTCTCATGTGGCTCAGTTACGGTAGCGCGGCCTTAATGCCAATCTACGGTCTGGCATTCGTCGCCGGCGCGTGGACCGGCACCCTCGATCCGATGCAGGCGTGGTACGCAGGCAGTGCCGCACAACTCGCGATCGCCGTCCTACCGTTCGTCTCTCCGGTGCTTTGCGCGATCGCAACGATCGCGCAAACGCGCGGCACCAATCGAGCACGACTCGTCTGGGCGACGTCTGCGTTGGGCATACAATACCTTACCGCCGCCACCGTTGGCTTGGCGACGAGCTTCAATCTTCCGATCAGTTCGAATGTGGAGCTGTTGTTCTTCAACGTCACAGGTTTTATCACACCCGTCGTCTTGACGTACGTGGCACTGATACGGCGAGTCCTAGACATTGGATTTGCGCTCAACCGCGCACTGGTTTTCTCGGCGGTCTCGTTCGTCTTTGTCGGCACGTTCCTCCTGGTCGAATGGGCCTTGGGCGCTTGGCTCAGCAGCGCCAGCCACACAACCAGTCTTCTCGTCGGAGCCGCGATCGCACTCGGGCTCGGATTATCGGTACGCGGTATCCATAAGCGCGTCGATCAAATTCTCGATACGCTTTTTTTCCGTAAACGCCACGAGGACGAGCATGCGATTCGAGCGTTCGGTCACGAAGCCGCCTATATCACCGACGCGGGCTTGTTGGTCGCCCGCACGAAGACACTCCTCGAAGAACACGCAGATGCGACCGGCGTCGCGGTGCTCTTAGACGACGGTAATGGGCATTACGGCGGAATGAATGAGAACGATCCCGCAATCGTTTCGCTCAAGGCGTGGCGAATGAGCGTCGATTTGCACACACTCAATACAAGCCTGGAAGGCGAGTTCGCCTATCCGATGGTGGCGCGTGGACATCTCGTCGGAGTAATCGTTCTGGGACCTAAACGCTCCGGAGATCCGTACGCTCCCGACGAGTCCGACGCGATTTTGCATCTGGCCCACGGAGTCGGTGGAGCACTTGATGTTCTTTCGGCAAACGGTCGCGGATCGCGCGATGCGTTACTCGGTGCGATCCAGACGATGTCAGGCGACTTAAGAGCGCTCGCGGCCGAAATTCACGCTGTGATCGACCGTCCCGTATAATACGCGTAGCCGCCGCCTTCAGCAGCGGACGTCAGGACTCGCGACTGGCGTCCTTCACTGGCGAGGATGATGGGTGTGGAACCGTCTTTGCGCTGAAGCCTTAACGTTTCGCCGTTGCGAGCGTTTTTCGCTTGGTTCTCGGTATCTCCGCGCAAACCCGTCGTGCCGACAATCTTTCCTCTGGAGCCGGACACCTGCATTTGATAGATCGTCCCGCCCGCGTTGAGTGCCATATGCTTGCCATCCCGCTGTAGCTTTTGCGGATAGCCGACGAACGGCATCGTGATGTCGCGAAACGCCTTGCCTCCCTTGGCAGTTCCGAAAAAACAGACGTAATGTATTCTGTCCTCGATCAGTCGCCAGGTTGAGCGGACCTTGCGCACCGTCGTTCCCGGCGATCAGTAGCGAGACACAAGCAAGGTAGAGCGGCAATCTGATTGATATCGTCAAAATCGTTGGTGAGCTATATTTATCTGTCCAGCCAGCAGGTTACAACGCTCGCCCCTTGCGTTCAAACCCGACGCAGCCTAACCTTGGTGTGGATCCAGGGCAAGGATAATCGCGCTAAGCGAGCCGAGCGGTAAACGGGATACACGCTTGTCTTCAGTGTCCGGGCGGTGGCACCGCAGTCAATAACATTACAGAAGGTGTGCACAGTCCCCGGGTTCCACGATGAGCGGAGCTTTGCTAACGCACTTGCTTGAGGCGGCGGGGGCGGCCACATCCATGACGAACCTTCCACGATATGGGAGAACTCCGTTACGCCGTTGTTTTGGAACCGTGTGCCGCGAGTGAAGGAGGCGGCTTTACGGTCACCGTGCCGGCGCTTCCGGAGATCGCAACTCAGGGCGAGGATCTTGAAGACGCGCTTGCCATGGCGCGCGATGCGATCGAACTGAGCCTGTCCGTGCGTCGCGATGAAGGCGACGAGATTCCGCCTTCCGACGCGGAGTATGCGCGCCTCGAGATCGTCGCAGTGTCCGTTCCCGCCGCATAGCGTCCAGTGCCGAAGCTACCACGGGTGACCGCTCGAGAGATCGTGCGGACGCTGAAGCGCGCTGGATTTACGTTGGTTCGTCAGACCGGGTCACACGCGTTCTTCCGGCACCCTGACGGTCGTTTTGTCAATATCCCGATGCATGCCGGAGTCCTTAAGATTCCGACACTTGCTGCGATCTTGAAGGCCGCGGGCCTTAGCAGCGCTGAGTTTCGCGACCTTCTCTAAGTGCCGCCGCGAAAGCTATAAGGCCGAAACAAGTAGTCCCAGCGGGATTCGAACTCGCTCTGAAGGGGAAGGTGCAGAGGAGTGCTTACGGGTGCCAACGCGCGAGAAAACCTTATATAGTAACGCTTTCTCTGCATCTCTGAAGCGTGCGAAAACGTGAGGAGAATCGCGTAAGCGTAATAGCATTCGTCGGCAAAGTCGTGGTAGGGATCGCTGGTGCAGCCAACGCGCGCCGTAGTGCGCGCCGCGCATCGGTGGATAGCCTGGGAGTCACCCGCTGCGTTACAACAGCGGCAGCGGCCCCGCAATCGGCGTCGATCAGGTTCGCGGCCGGGCTGATTCCATCGGGGGCTGCGCCAAAGCTGTATACGACTTTGTAATTCGTGCTGGTTGTGCGCGCTACGAGCCCGGAGGCTTGCGGCACCGCATCCGGTGCATTAATCGGTGGCTGCGATCCGCCGCATCCTGCCAACATTATTGCCGTGCAAATGCCAAGCGACGCGTGACGAAAGGTCAAAATCCTCACTTGTCGCTCCCCTCCATCGAGCGGTGTTATTAGGGGGTCGGCGCGGGACTGAGTGCCGCTCCCGTGTCGCCGGCCGGGATGTTGGTCACGAATTTACCGCTAGGATAGTCGTACACGTCGACGCCTCCAAGGTAGGTATAGGAGTTTTCAGGGACATAGATCTTGTTTTCTGCTTTGTTGATGGCGGGGCGCACCGGGTTGGTGACTGAAATCGTCGAGGACGGCGACGTTTGCCCGAGCGGATAGCTGAGGATTTCGCCGCGATCAAATTCCGACACGATGAGTTTGTGGTCGTCGACGACCACGCCGGCCAGCCTGCCACCGAGTCCCGTTAGGCCGAGTTTCTTGCCCGAGCCCTTCGCGTTGGCGAACTCCACGACGGCCGGATTGCAGAGGGAGGAGGTGTAAGAGCAAAAGGAGTCGGGGTTCTCGCCATCGGCGTAGACGTTGTTCGACGAACTCACTGCGACGCCGCCCGCTTGGGTGAGGTTCGGGTTTGTTAGTCGCCTGTTGGATGACGTAGCGCCGGGCGGAAAAACGTCGACGCCCCCGGCTGCGTCGGAGACGTAGACGTACCCATTGTTTCCGACGGCAACGTCGGTGGGGGAATCGGGCTCATTCAACGTTAGCGATGGGCTCGTTTTCCCGGGCGGGTAGACGGTGACCTGGCTTGTGAGATGATTTGCGACGTAGAGGTTGCCCTTCGCGTCGACGGCGAGTCCATCAGGCCCGTCAATCCCGTCGGTTATTTGTCCCAGCAGCGTATACTTCGGCACCGAATAGACGTCGACGAGCTCTACTGTTCCGGACACGGCCACCGAGATGTACAGAAGCCTTTTCGTTTTTTGCCTGTTCGGCGACATCCAACCGCGCAGCGATGGCTGTTTATAGGACGCCGACGTTTGCGGCATCGCGCCGGGCAGTTGCGATCCGCTGCACCCTGCCAACATTGCTGCCGCGCACGTGAAAAGCGCACCGTGACGAAAACTCCAACTCCTCACTTGCCTGCTCCTTTCGGTGACGCCACCAGGTTCGACGGCACGGCCTGTGCCCCCCGCTGCCGCGTGCAATCCACCACCCCTGATCGCGACGCCGACTACACGCGCGACCTTTGTTTCGATTGCGATGGTAAACCCTGGGTTCCGAACACATTTGGTGGAACGTTTGCGCGGACGGTTCGACTGGCGGGATTGCCGCGCGTCCGGCTACACGACCTGCGCCACAGTTATGCAACCCTATCAATCGAGGGAGGTGTGGACCTCACGGTTGTGTCGTGGGTTCTTGGGCATTCGAGTATCCATACGACAGCGAACATTTACGCGCACCCCAGTCCGAAGATGATCAAAGGCGCTGCCGACATACTTGATCGTCACGTCCGAGAGGGCAAAGGCAAGGCGTAAATCGCTCGGCGTTCGCATGTTGTGCCGAGTGCTTTGAGAATTCGTGGTGGGGAAGGTGGGAGTCGAATCTCTTGAACCTCGTTTACACTCGTTGCGGTTCAGCTAACTGACCCAGATTTCGTGCGTAGCAACATAGAGAAGATTAGAGGTTCGCGGCGGTTCGTTCGGGGCGAGCTGAGTTCGTGTGTGACTAATTCGTGACTAGTCGAAAATGCACAAGGCATCGCAGGCCAGCTATCGCGTTTGAAGTGCGCGGATGAACCCAGAACGGCAGAGACTCTGTCACGCGGCTCCTGAGGCAGGCAAAACGGGCGTATTGGCATTTTTTGAGGACGACTCCCGATCAACACTAACGCTCCCGCGCTTCGTAAGTTAGAGCGCTAGCCGTACCAGCGGGATTCGAAAACGCTTGGCGCCTTGATTGCCTAAATCCGTGGAAATCTGTTAAGACGTGGAAGCCTTTGCCTGTCGGTAGGTTTCCGCTTGAAAAGACATGCTGAAACATAGCGACACCCGACGACGTTTGCACCTGATGTTGCACCAGCACCACGCGCATGGACCATTCGGGCCGATTTTGGCTGAACTCCATGCGTTCGGGAACGGAACGAGCGAATCGTCGCGGGTTTCAGGCCGAAGTTCAGATCGCTCCGGTTCGCTGGCATCTCCGCCTTATGTCACTGAGGAGCCGCCGGATACCAGCCGGCCGGGCCTGCGGCTATTTACTCGAAGGAGCCTCGGAGATTGCTATTCCTGCCGAAGGGGTGCCCCGGACGGGCATCGCAAATAGCTTAGTAGGCTTCCCTCCGCCCGGATAGTCCCAAACTCCGATGTGAACACCCGCGCGTTGCACCACGGAGTTTCCTTGCACCCAGAATTGCCCCGGGCCACGTCCCCTCAAAAGATGCGTCGTACCCGAGATCTTTGCCTCGCTCCTAGAAATGGCAAGCTGATAGATAATGGGAGACCCCTTTCGGCTCACGCGTGAGCCTCCATATGCGAAGGCTTGCCCGTCCCATTGAATGATTTGAATTTGACCGCGAAAGCGAACATTCTTACCAAGACTGACTTCCGTGAGCGCACTTGACCCGTGTGGGAGTTCGTATAGGTGTGGTTTTTGTAGGCCCCAGTCGTCCGAAATGAGGAGATTGCTTGCGTTATCATATGTGCAGTAAAAGAACGTTGGCCCCAAACCGTCGCTATATGTTACTGGCGTCCCTTCCGCGTTTGGATACACTGCGATGTTTCCGTCAAAATCGGAGTAGGTAACGGCGAGGTTGCCTGTTGCGGGGTCCACGGCACATCCGTAAGGGGCGGGACCCGGTACGCTTAACGACGCTATTCGGCTGGTTCCGCCATGCGCATATTCGTCCACCTCTGACCGCCCAAAGTCTACGACCCAAACGTCGCCAGATTTGTCAACACAAAGTCCCCCCGAGCCACCAAATCCTGTTAGATCGCCAACCAACTTACCCGTCGTGTAAGAAAGAACGTAAACGTTGCTTATGCCACTTCCGTTACGGGCGGACAAATAGATCAAGGCTTCGCCTGAGGCTTCTGGGAGCATCCATGACTTGCCATGCACTGCGGTCGTAACCGCCTGCGGCACGACGCCCGTTGGGGCCACCCGTAACCCGGCGCATCCGGCCAACACGAAGCTGAGCGTAGTCATCAATACGCGTCGCATGCGTGCAAACTCCATACTGTGCCCCTCCTAAAACGCAACGATTCGACAGGTGGGCCTGTTCCCCGGTCTTGGCGACAGGATAGCCTCCTCAGGACCGAGTCGTTTCAATCCAGGATGTTTTTTCCTGAAAACTCGGCAATCGCCCACCTTGCCAAAGGTCTAGATTTTGCACATAGGGCGCTGCCGATAGGACTGGGTGCTCGCGCTGTCGCCGGCACGATTTTGGACTGACGAAAGGTCACCATGTGTGCTGGGACTGCGGCCGCAGACCCTATGGGGACCGCATTATCTTCATGCGGCCCGGGCCGCATACGAGTTTGCTTTTACTTTCCAAAGGATGCTAACGATGGCGGAGATAGTCGCGAAAGCGACTCCGCCGACAGCTATCAAATACCCGAATCGTGAAGAAACAAGGCGAGCGATCTTCGACTCTGTTAAGCTTAGAAGCCTTCCGCAATAATGAGTCGGGAGCCGGCTCTACTCCGCCAGGGTGGAGGCAATGTGACGGTGACCGCCTGTTCGTATAAACTCGACTGCAAAGCAGTAAGGCACACGCTATCAGCCTTTTTCCCGACCGCAATCTCTTTCCAGTTTGGAACTACCTCATCGAGTGTTACGTCAACCACACTCGTCTATCTGTAGCGATGCGCTGAATGTGAAGCCTACTTTGGCGACGCGTTCGATGCTGGACCGAGTGGCTTACAGGATCGGAAATTCTTGCGGCATCACGCGAAGCAAACCCAAGCGTGGTACAAATCCGAGCCGAAGATGTCAGCGTTAAAGCGATTGGCTCTCAGGTCGTTGCGGCATTACGCGAGGCTCGAGAGGAGCTGAGCGCCGGCGCCCGTAAGCGGCGACCGATTATCGCCCACGCCGCTTATGTCGACTCAAGCGGAGCCGCGGACTTAGTCTTCCATTCGGCGGCTCGGCGCCCGAATGTCGCCAATTTCGGTTTGCTGCGCCGCAGTTACGTCACCCAACTCCGGCCCGAGCTCTATCGGTGGGTTGTCCGGCAATGTTAGTCCGCTCGCCCGTTCTGTCTCTTCCGCGTCGTCAAGCAGTATCGCAACATTCCCGGTGTAGCCCTGCGGGTACGAACCGCGAACCGTCGCAGTCGCGCCCGAGCTCAGAATAACCTCGTCGCCCGGTTCGAGGGCGCGTTTTAGGCCAGAGTCGTTTTCCATAGGCTCTTTCTACCCACCAACCCGCGCGTCCACGCTAATAGTCAGTGTCCGGTACGTCGTCCTTCGCGTGATGAAGTGTGCGGAAGTATTGGGGCCCCAGTGGCGCGCTAATATGGCGGAAGTGCGGGTGAACGCGGAAAAAATTAAAGCAATCGGAGAGATCGTCGGCGCGCTCGTCGGTTGTGCCCATCGAACGAAGTCCGAAATTCTCCTCGGTGAATTTTAGAATGCTGCCGAACTCGTGTTGAACGTGCGAGATGTATCCCAGCTTTGCGTACGGCGAGATCACGATCAACGGAACGCGGAAACCGAGCTCGTAAGAGTTATAGATCGGTGGCTGGACGTGATCGTACCAACCGCCCCAATCGTCCCAGACCACGAAGATTGCCGTCGAGTCCCAATACTGGGATTGACCAATCTCGTTCACGATGCTCGCAACCCACGACGGACCACTCCCGTTGGTCAAAAGCGCATGATCGGATGCCGCGGCGCTCGGCGTAATCCATGTCACGTTGGCGAGGTTTCCCGCGGCAATATCCGTCAGCACCTGAGCCGAAGGAGAGATGACGTTCCGGAAATCGGCGGTATGCCATAGCGGCTTAATGGCATCGACAGCGTTCCAGAGTCCCGCCCCCTGCCGTTCTTGGTAGTAACGCCAGGTCAGGCCGGCCGAATCGAGCTCTTGCATCAGCGCGGTGCGCTCGAAGCACGGGTATACCTTTTGGTTTTCGTTACCGCTGGGATCGATCACCGCGACCGTTGAGCGCGCCGGCGAGTCGCAGCCGCCTACCTTGGCGGATTTGGTGCTTGGGTTTTCCGACGCGCGCAGATCGGATCCGTCGCTGATCGCCGAGGTTCCGCTGATCAGATACTGATGGGCGGGAAAGCTTGGGCCTTGGTTCGTCTCGAACATCCGGTCAGCGAACGTGTACTGTTCCGCTAAGTCATAGTAAGGTTGCACTTGACTTTGCGGTACGTACGCGTAGGCGCGCACAGCGCGGTTCGGGCAGACGGACCCCTTCCTGCACTTGGATGGAGCGAGGTTGAAATCGTTCAAATTCCCGTTCGCATAGTCAATGGCCCACGCCGAATGGGTGTGGATGAGATCGTAGTCTGCGCTCAGCGACTCCGGCATGAGGGAGACGGTTTGCCGCGACGAGTTCAGTCCGGTTTGCGCCGTGTCGGCACCGGGTAGCGAGTTGAAAAGATTGTCGACCGTTCGGTTCTCTTGGATGATGATCACGACGTGCGTGATCGGCGTGCTCCCGCTCCCAAACCGAGGAGTGAAACGCCGCTGGGCGGGATCGGTTTGCCTAGGGAGCGCCGAGCCTGCCGCTGAGCCGGGAGCGCCATTGGATGTTTGCGGTCCCCCGCACGCGGCCAAAAAAGCGACGCTTGCCAGAAGACCCAGAAGCCGCGGATGAAGACGATAGATTTGCATTGATACTTGCTCCTTTTGTCGTACGCAAACGCTCGTGTGGTTGCGCAAGGCCCCCGTACCGCACAGCGAACCGGGTCGGTTGCCCCTTACCGATAACGAAGCTTATGCTCGTTTCATCGCGCAGACGTTCATTACGCCTCCATCCGCGGCAGTGGGAAGGCCTGTGGACTAGCGCGAGGTCACAGCCGAAAGCAGCGTCGGGAACGGTTATGGTGGCGGATTACTTAGAAAGGTACTTTTTGAGAGCTGCGTCACCGCTGCTGCTTTGCCCTTATACGTTTCGATATCGCCATTCTGATCGATTGCATCGGCGAGCGCAAGCTTCACCATCCCCCTGGCGGTGTTCTTCCCGATCAACCCCGTCAGCGTGATGCCCTGATATTCGCCGAGGCTGAAGTGGCCGCCGATCGACGTTAGGCCGAACTTCTGGCACGCACCCTTGAAGATCCATTCATACTGCGGCGGGCTGCCCGCGCAGGTCTTTAGCGCGTGTAGCGACACGTTTGCATTGGCGGACGGCGATGATGGAAGGACGCCGCCGCATGGACATCGTTTGACCTCACTGGAAAATCGGAAAAGTTTTGAACAGTCGCTTTGAGCAAGTTGAGCCGACGTAAAGAATTGTTTTATGGGGTCAACGCGAAGATCGTTGCGCTCGGCGACGACATAGCCTGACCCACCGCCACGGGCGCGTCCCTTTGAGCGCCATTGAGCGCGCCGCATCATGGCGTTATCGCGTAGACCGTTCCGTACCCGTAAGCGCCCCCTTGCGCGCCACCGTATGCCGTCGTCCCATAGAGCGTGCCATTCACGTTGATCAAGTTCGACGCGGGGAAATAGCCATCGCCGTTGACGCTGAAGGAGTGGAGCACTTGCTCCGTGCCCCCTGGCGTGACGCTAAAGACCGTCCCGCAGCCATAGCTGTTGGGAGAGAAGCAGCCTCTCACACCGCCCGCGGTGGTCGTGCCGTATAGCGTACCGCGCACATTGATCAAACTCGCGGTGGGAGATGCGCCATCGGTGAAGCCGAAGCTGTACACCACCTTCACGGAACCGCTCGTGGTGATGCTGACGACCGTTCCCGGTCCTCCTCTGTCCTTCTTTTTTCCGCGCCCGCTGCCGGCACTAAGGGTGCCGTAGAGCAGCCCCTTCACGTCGATCAAGGCCGCAGCCGGCGCGAACCCGACAAGCTCTTTATAAGTAAAGTGGTACAGCAGCTTCCCCGAGCCGCTCGGGGTTACGGTGTAAACGGTTCCCGGGCCATGCCCGCCGCCGCCATTTTCTGCGGTGCCGTAGAGCGTGCCGTTCACGTCAATCAAGGGCGCGTCGGGGAAACTTCCCGTGGCCGGCCCAACGAGGCGAAACAGCACGTTCTCCGAGCCGCTCGGGCTTATGCTGTATACGGTGCCGCAACCTCGTTTAGGGAGCCCGAGCCGGCATCCGCCGGACGTGCCCCCTTCCGCGGTCGTGCCGTAAAGCGTGCCGTTCACGTCGATCAAGGCGGCAGCGGGCCACGCACCATCGGGAGGGCCGCTAAAACTATGCAGCACTTTCTCAGCGCCGCTCGGCGTTATGCTGAACACGGTCCCGCAGCCCTTACACTTTGTATCGCCGCCGTGGAAAGTCGTGCCGTAAAGCGTACCGTTGACGTCGATCAACGCAGCTCGAGGGTTTGCCCCGTCGGCGCCGCCGGTAAACGCGTGCAGCACCTTCTCTTGGCCGCTTGGAGTTATGCTGAAAACCGTTCCGCACCCCAAGTTCCTGTAGCATCCCGAACCACCGCCCTGGAAAGTCGTGCCGTAGAGCGTACCGTTCACGTTGATCAGCCCGGCAAGCGGCTGCGCCCCGTCAGAGCCGCCGGTAAAGTTGTATACCACGTGGTAGGACGACCCAGACGCATGACGCTGCCTCATGCTGTGAGTTGGCGCGATCTCGCGGTTTTGCGGCATCGCGCCCGGTGCGCCGATCGGGGCCTGCGATCCGCCGCAGCCTGCAAGCAACGCGGCGGCGACGCTGATTGTAAACACGCACCACAAGAGGTCCCAACGTCTCATGAGTTTCTGCTCCTTGTTTCGTGAACGGTACGGCCCTCAAGCTAAGTTCGCCGCCACGTTGCTCGATCCCGGGAGCGGCATGCGGCGAAGGCCTGCTTCACCGGAGGGTGACGCATCGACGCTTGGAATCACTTGGTCCATGAAACAAACTACACTCGGAATCATCGCCGTTGGGGTGACTATTGCGATCGCGAGCGTCGGTATCGTTCGCGCGGAGTTGGCGACTCCCGACAACGTCAAGGTCAGCCACTGCAGCAGCGGCAAGGCGTGCGTCGAGGGAAACTCGACCGGAGTTAATACCTGGGGCGTTTACGGCATCTCGCCGAGCGACGGCGTCCACGGCGAGACGCGCTCGACAACAGGAAAAGCCGGTGTGACGGGCTTCAGCCGCGGAACGTCGGGACTGGCGACCGGCGTCTTTGGGAAGTCGTCAAACGGCGAGGGCGTTATCGGCAGCTCGATCACGCGGACCAGCGGCGTCGGCGTTGTCGGGTTCAGCGACGAGGGCACCGGGGTTAATGCGGAATCCCGGGGAGAAGCGGCGCTGCGCGCCCATGGCGATAAGGAACAAACCTACATTTTCATCGGGACGAATTCGCGCAACCGGTCGCACTGCGTGATCGATCCAAATGCGAATCTCGACTGCACCGGCACCGTCACCGGGGGTCCAGCGATCGAATCGAAGCACCGCAACGCTTTTGGTCAGCGCGTGCTCGCCTATGCGCCCGAATCGGCGACGGAAACGATTGAAGACGTCGGCACGGCGCAAAT
>DATHOO010000071.1:0-6867 GCA_035484815.1 Candidatus Acidiferrales bacterium | reverse complement strand
CCGGGTGGGGCAGCGTCTGCAGCTCACCCCCGGTCTGCGCGCCGACACCTACGCCTTCGACGTAGCCGACAGCGTCGGCGCCGACTCCGGGCGAGTCGTATCGGGCATTGTCTGCCCAAAGTTTACCGCAGCCTATACCCTATCGCCGTATCAGGAGCTCTATGCCGACTGGGGGCAGGGCTTTCATAGCAACGATGCGCGCGGCGTAACCGACACGCTCGATCCTCAGACTCAAGTGCCCTACAATTATCTGGGACAACCGCTGCTCCAGAACGCGCCGCTGATTCGCGCAGAAGGCGCGGAGCTGGGTTATCGCTACTCGCGCGGCGGGTTGAACAGCACGATTTCTTTCTGGCAGCTGCATCTTAACTCCGAGCTGGTCTTCGACGGGGACGCCGGCGTAACGTACGCTGGAGGCCCCACGATGCGGCGCGGCATTGAGTTCGCCAACTTCTACCAGCCGCTGCCGTGGCTTACTCTCGACGCCGATGTTGCAATCTCGAATGCGCGCTTTCTCAACAATCCCGACGATCAGGGAACGTTCGTGCCGGAGTCCATCGACGCCGTCACGTCGGCAGGGATCACGGTGGACCAGCCCAATTACGCGGCGAGCGTCCGGCTGCGCTACTTTGGGCCCCGCGTTTTGGATCAGCAAGGTAACGCCGTGTCGGCGGCATCGGTCACGTACGATGCGCAGGGGACGTGGAAGACGCATCGCGGATACGATCTCCAAGCAGATGTTTTCAACATTTTCAACGCGCAGACTGACGACGTCGAATATTATTACCAGTCGTGGCTCCCGCAAGACGCCCACGACCCCGCATATGCGCGAAATCCTCTAATCAATCCAACGCTCGGGGGCGCCGGCGTGAGCGACTATTACTTTCATCCAGGCGAGAAGCGCACGGTACGACTAACGTTGATAACCCATCCTTAGGCGGCGCACGCCAATCGCCCTAACTCGCTGCTGGCCCGTTATTTTACGGCGTGAACGCGAACCGGCTGAATGAAGCCCTTTAGCGCGACCTCGCCGAGATCGTGAAACGTCAGGCCTTTTCCGAGACATAGCTCCGCTACGACGTTTGAGACCAGCGATTGCTCCGAGTCGGCGTGCGCGCACAAACGCGCCGCGAGATGGACCGTCGAGCCGAAGAAGTCGTCATTGGCCTCAACCGGTTCTCCGGCAGCCGCACCAATTCGAACGAGAACCTGGGCGTCGCCGTTACGCACTGGACGATCGATCAACGTTTTCTGAATTTGAATCGCGCAGCGAACCGCGGCGGCGGCGGAGACGAAGGCCGCCATGATTCCATCGCCGGTATGCTTGATTTCCCGGCCGCCGGTAGCTTTCAGCGCGTTACGCACGATCGTGTCGTGGACTTCGATCAGTGCGATACAGGCATCGTCGCCGAGCCGTTCCATAAGTTCCGTCGAGTTGACGATGTCGGTAAAGAGGACGGTGCGAACGCCGCTATCGCGTTCCTCGGCTTGGGGAACGAGCGCGGCCCCCGCAGGATCGACTTCGCATCCGCCCAGAAACGTCTCGGCCAACTCTGGAGCAACTTCGATGATTTTTTGAGCGACGAGACCGTGCGCTTCGCGGTGGACGGCGTTCGCCGCCTCGGCGCTCGGGGCACTGCAGAGGCAGAAGATTTTCCCCTGCGCTTCGTTCAGCCAATACTTGTGGTATTCGACGCCATACTTCCCTTGCGTTTTGAGATCGGCTATATGGGCCGTCGCAACCGCACCCGCAGTCACCCCCGGCACTTCGTGGATGTCCATATACATCGGCACTTAGCTTCGTTCTACCGTGAGCTGCGGAGGGTGAGCCAACGTCTGATAGACGACGCAGTAGCGCTCGGTCAGTCGCGTGAGCGTCTCAAGCTGTTCTTGTGGAGCGTCGGTATCCAATTCAAAAAAGAGCCGTATCTGCGAAAAACCGACGGGCGCGTCCTTAGCGACACCGAGAGTCCCACGAAAATCCAGATCGCCCTCCGCGCGAACGCGGCCCCCGCGTAGCTCGATGCCGAGCGCGGTCGCGACGGCACCAAGCGTGACGCCCGCGCACGCTACCAGCGCCTCCAGCAACATGTCTCCCGAACACGCACTCAATCCATCGCCACCGGTGGCTCGATGCAGCCCAGCCGCCACGAGCGCCTTGGCGGTCGAAACGTTGCAGGTTATCCCTTCGCCGAGTCTTCCCTCAGCCTTGAGCGTGAAAACGGCAGCCGCCGGCTCTTCTTTATAGCGTGCTTTGATTGGCGCTTGAATTTCGCGCAGTTCTTCAGTTTTCATTTCAGTTTAAGGCCGGGTTCGACGGCGACCGCCGTGGCTGCCTGCAAAAAACAGCCGCGACGCAACGATCGCCTTCAACCGAAGGTGAAATCGAACGCCTCGACGCCGGGATCGAGAAACTGGATTTCGAAGAGCCGGTCGACGATAGCCTTGCGTTGCCGGATGAGTTGATATGTGTCTTGACGCGAAACGGTGCCGTAGCCGTTCGCGTCGACATCGCCGCCGCGATCGGCGCCCGGAGGCTTTCCGTCAACGAGCACGCGAAAGCGCCGCGCGCTTCCGAGCTTCACCGGTCCCATGACGAGGTTGACGTCGCGAGCGTGAAAGCGGTACGCTACACGCCCATCGGCTCGGTTGAGAACCGCAGCCTCCTTGCCCAGGCTCCAGTCGCCAAGCAGCGTCCACTCGTTGAGTCGTAGCCGATTCGGTTCAGCGTCGACGCGCCGCTCGCCACGCTCGGCGCCAATATACGTTTCCGTCGACCGCACGTTGTCCCAATCGGCGGCAACCTCAAGGCCATGCGGATCGACAGAAACCAGGTTGCGATCGACGTCGCGCGCTCCCGCTTCGGCGAGCAGTTCCTGAATCGTTCGTTCGGTCTTTTGGTAGTCGCCTTCACCAAGGTGCTCCGCGCGAACATTCCCCTTGGCATCTATTAGGTAAAGCGCCGGCCAGTATTCATTTCCAAAAGCGCGCCAGATCGCAAAGTTGCTATCCACCGCGACTGGATAAGCGACGTCCATCTCCTTGGTGGCCCGCACGACGTTGGCAAGATCTCGTTCAAAGCTGAATTCCGGCGTGTGCACGCCGATCACAACGAGGCCGTCTTGCTTATATTTCTGCGCCCACGCACGGACATACGGAAGCGTGCGCCGCCAATTGACGCATGTGTACGTCCAAAAGTCGACGAGGACGACCTTGACGTGCAGCTCGGCCAACGTCAACGGTTTTGAGTTGAGCCATTCGACCGCACCCGCGAACGAAGCGGCTCTTTCGTTCACCATTTTTGCTTCCTTAGCGCATGCAACGCTTACGGCGAATAGCGACATCCCTGCAAGCCACAGAAGCGCCTTCGTATAGCGTTGGAGTTCCGTGTGTTCGGTACCGGACATATAACCTTAGTAAGCGCAATTGTTTTAGGGTCCTGCACGTGGTATCATTGATTCCTCGACGTATTACGCTTTGACCGGAGTCCAGTGGCGGCCAACTCGCATATCACCGACGTTACGGTGCTCGCTCTGCAAGCTGATGCGAAAGAAAAAACCGTACCATTTCGCCACTTGCTTCGGGCCCTAACGGGTCGGTATAGGATCCCGCCGCGCTGCCTCCCGACCACGCGTGACCGGCGCCATGAATGGTCCACTGCTCGTGTACGCTCCGCCCGCTCGAGTCGGCATAAACTGTTCGCGTGTAGGTGCGACCGCCTGGGGCCCGTCCTTCTTCTATCCGTTTTTGGTATTGCCGCGTCGAAAACTCCTCAGCAAAGCGGTCGCCGTTACGCTTGTTGACGATCGTATCACGATCGCCGTGAAAGACGATCGTCGCGACCGGCCTGGCGTCTTCCCCGAAACGCGCGGGCGCCATGCCGGCGCGCGGCGCGCCCTTGCCGCTCTTCATCACCGAGAACGCCGAGCTGACGTCGTGCGCTAGACCGCAAGCCAGACCCGAATGCACGCCGACCGCTGCATAGATATCGGGATACGTCGCTCCAAGAACTGCGGCGGCCGCAGCCCCGGCCGACATGCCGGCGATGTAGACGCGCCTTCGATCGATCGAATATTCGTCCATGATCTGGCGCGTAATGCCGGCGACCAGCGACGGCTCTCCGCGATCCCGTTGCTGGTCCGCGCGCTTAAACCAATTCCAACACTTCTGAGCATTGGCCGATGCTGGCTGCTCGGGGTAGGCGACGAGAAACGTCCCTTCTTCTGCGAGCTCGTTCATGCGCGTACCTGCCGAAAAATCGTCGGCCGATTGCGTGCATCCGTGCATCATCACGATCAGCGGACAAGCTTGACCGTTGTAGCTGCCCGGAATATATAGTTTATACGTCCGCGCGCCGGCCGCGCCTCGGTACACGCAAGCGATGAATCGCCCGCGCGTTTCTCCTTTTGGCGCAACGACCACCGGTACGCCTCTATCGACCGGTGCGATCGCGCCGGTAACCGCCGCCTGCAGAAGCTTCGTCGCTTCGGCGAGACTTCCGGCACGCGTCAGCTTCGTCGCGGTCACAATGTCGCGGTAGCGCAGTGTTTTCACAATAAGACTTTCTCGCGCTCACAGCTGAGCGCGCAACGATCGATGCTGGAAGAACGGCTAGGAAAAGCGGTCGGACAGAGCAGCCTTGACGGCCGAGCTCGCTTGAAACGCACCCAGGACGGACACCGACGCAATCGTCGAACGTGCGAGGTCGGCGCTCACGTCATCCGCAATCCGAGCGAGCCCAATGACGTGAATGTTTACGGTTTTTCCCGATCGCTTTAGGCCTTCAAGAAACGCGCGGCTATAGTCGTGCAATCCTAAGTCGAGGTTTTTCCGTTCGAGCGACTTCGCGAGCTCCTTGCTATGTTTATCGAGATGGTTGCGGATGGCCGTGCGGATAAAATCGGTGCGGTTGGCATAAAAGCCGTCCGAAACGATGAGATCGATTTGTCCCAAATCGACAAATCCGAGGTTGATCGTGATCTTTTCCGATTCACCGGCGCGCGATTCTGCCGTTCTGACCTTCACCATCCACGTAGATGGTACAGGGATGGTGGGCCGAAGTCAAGTCCCGCGCATCACAAAGGCACCGGTGCTAACGGTGCCTTTGCCAAGTAAGCCCGAATCCTGCGTCGCGGGGACATCCAAAAGAAGGCTTCTATTTCTTGGAGTGCGCTTTCTTTCCAGACTGCGACGCCACTTCCGGATTCGCCGGCGGCATCTCGGGGTCACCTCCATGGGGCTCGGCCGCCATGGGGCGGAACTCCCAGAGCTTTTGCGAGCTGAGCAGCTTGTATCCAGGTGAGCTCGACGTGCCGTTGCCGGCCGCGGTTTCGTCAGAGGAAGTATGAAAGAACTCGTGGGCGAATTCGTCTAATACGATATTGCCTGGTGGGAAGTTGTCCTGAATTGCCGAGAGCGCCGATTCAAACATTTTCTGATGCGCGACTTCTCGCTGCATCAGGAAGGTTAGCGTGTCACGCGCACCGGCGTCGTCACTCTGTTTGATCAACCGCTCGTAAACGATCTTCGCCCGCGCCTCGGCCGCAATGTCCGAGCGCAGGTCCGCGGTGGGATTCCCGATCGTGTCGACCCAATCGGTCGTGAAAGAGTTCCCCATTGAATCGGTAAAACGCGGTCCGGGTCCGCCAAGGACGGTTTGAGAGCTATTGAGCGACATCTCTGTATAGCTGTCGTGCTTTTGATCGAGCAAGTCGCCAAGGTATCCACCTTCGACCTGATCGACCATGGCGCCAGGTGAGCCCTTGAGGAGCATGGTCAGCATTTGGCCGACCATTTCGAGATGCGATAGCTCTTCAGTCGCGATGTTTAACAGTAAGTCCCGACGCTTTGCATCGGACTCCGCCCACCCCTGGCCGAAATATCGCAACGCGGCGCCGAGCTCGCCGTTTGGCCCGCCGAATTGCTCGAGCAGCATTTTTGCAAAGCGCGGGTTGGGCTGGTCGACGCGCACCGTATACATCATTTTCTTGTTGTGTAAGAACATAAACTCTCCGTGGCCAGATGGCTAACATCAGCAAAGTAGTAAAGTCTGCGGTCGGTCAAAACCGGTCAATGAGCATGATTGAACTGCACCGTGCCTTTACTTGTGTCAGGGTATACCCACAGCGGGGCGCACCTAAGCTCTTCTCTCCGCACAGGCCTTGCAGACTGCGATCTGCTTGCCGCTCGGATCCGGATCCGCGAGGGTCCAGTCCTCAGCGCAGTCCGTGAAAACCTCATTCGGTGGTGACGTGTCGAAACCGCCGACGCGTGTCGCGCTCATACACACCGCCCTTCCCTTATGTGGTTCGGCTTGGCAGTTCGCGTTCGAGCAAGTGCAGCTGAGCATTGGCATGTTGTCAGATCCTTTCTTTGCGGCAATCCATTACCCAAATCAGCGCCGACTCAACGAAGGACCACGATAGGAGTCTTGATGCGGTTCGACGATTCCGTTTAAGCTCGTCGTTGGTGGAGATAAAAGGGAGCAATGGAACCCCAGCATTCAGGAGCCTCGTCGCGGCAGGGGGGAGAGGGTACCCCGGTGACCCAAGGGCTATTCGCATACGTCGGGGTCGAGGGTGGTCGCGGAAGCCGTTGACCCGCAAAGCGCGGCGCGTGAAGCCGGGCTGCGCTACTTCGACGATCGTCACCCCGGTATCACGCGCCAAAAACGTGGCAAGCATTTCGCGTATTTCCATCCCGACGGCAAGCCGGTTACCGACGCGGCGGAACTGCTGCGCATCAAGGCGCTCGCGGTCCCACCGGCTTATACCAGCGTATGGATCTCGCCCAAGGCAAACGGTCATCTGCAAGCCACCGGGCGTGATGCCCGCGGCCGTAAGCAGTACCGCTACCACAAACGTTTTC
>DATHOO010000070.1:0-6728 GCA_035484815.1 Candidatus Acidiferrales bacterium | reverse complement strand
GACTCCAGCAAGGTCCCCGCCGCAACCGTGTTATCGCGATCGGCGCCGCAGATCTGATCGGTTGACTGTGCGGCGCTGGAGGTAATGCCGGTCACTTGTGCGTTGAAGTGATTGTTGAGTGCGAAGTAGAGTTCGTGCGTAGCGTTGGCGAGATCGACCGCGCCGGCCGCGCCCGTGGCCGTAACCGGCGCGATGATGACGCCACGGCTCGGTTTCACAGTGGGGGCCGGCGTCGGCGCGCGACCGCCCTTATGTTTGAAGACCGAGTTGACGATGTTGCCGAGACCCGAAATGGGCATGTTCGCGCCGTTGGTGGACGATGGAGCCGGCGTGTTCGCGGGCTGCGTTGCGACGTTTTCCGTCCCGCGTCCGACGAACGCGAGAATTTGCGAACGAGCCAGAAGCGACTGCGATGCAACGTCGGCAACGCTGGTCACCTGCGCGGTCTGGGAGAAGAGAATCACGCCGCTTTCAACGCTGACGACCTGCTCGACGACGGCGGCGCTCTCGCCGACCGGCGTCACGTAACCGCTGATGTAAAAATCCGCCCGCGCCGCGCGCGCGTTCTCCAGAAAATTCGCGCGCTTAACCCCTTGCGGAACCGGCGGCACGGAGATTTCTCCGGCAGCGACCATCTCCTGAGCGAGAATCTGAGCGATTGCCTGCCCGAGCCTGGGGTCGGCGCCCGTCTGAACGTCAAACGGATAGACCATCACGACCGGTATCTGGCCGATACCGGCTGGGGCGGACGTCGGGACGGGCGGAGGCGTCGAGGGCGGCGGGGTAGCGGCCGTGGCGAACGCGAGGGACGAGCAAACCAAAACCAAGCCGAGAGAGCGGCGTAGTGAGAACCTTTCAAACATCGACTGCGGCTTCTTCGCGAGCCGCCGTCGAATGTCCGGTTGACCAGACGCTGCTGTATTCGGCGCCGAAGAGAAAGATCGAGCCGATGAGGTAAAACCAGAGGAGCAAGACGAGCGGCGCCGAGAGCGCGCCGAAGATATACGTGAAGTCGACGTGCGTGAGATAGACGGCAAAGCCGTACTGTACGGCTGGCCATGCGACCGCCACAATCACGGCACCCCGCACCGCGAATGCCCACGAAACGGTGCGACTGGGCAGAAACCGGTAGAGTACAACCGCCACGATGAAGACGAGCGCGATCGAGGTCAGGTAGGCGAGAATATGCGACAGCCGGGCGGGATCTTGAATTCCGGCGAGATGGAAGGCCAGCGACAGCCCGATTGGAAGCGCGATTGCGATCAAGAGCACAATGCCGATCACCGGCAGCATCACCAATGAGAGTAGGTAGTTGTGAACGAGCGGGCGTGCCTTCGGCACGTTGAGCGCGCGGTCGAGCGCGTAGGCCAACGCCATGAAGAGATTTTTACCGGCCCAGAGGAGCACGGCTAACGCGATGAGGCTGGAGATGCCGCGCCCGTAAATGTACGTCGCCAGGTTCGCGACGAGGTAGTCATGCAGCGTCGGCGTCAGCGTTGAGAAGAAACCCATTGCGCGGCGCTCCGCCTCGGGGAGGACGAGCGTGATAGCGCTCAGCGCGAGGACGCTCAGCGGAAAGAGCGCGAAAAGCGCGCTGAACGCGATCGATTGGGCGAGGAAGGCGCAGCCGTCGCGACTGTAATGCAGAGCCGCCTCGCGTAACGCGGAGATGAGTCGCTGCATCAAGGCGGTAATATCGTGCCAACGTGCCGCTTTTCCCACCGGGAACTCCGGTAACCGTACTGGTCGACGGGCGCCCTCTGGCCGGTTACACGCGAACCTATCTCGTCGGTAACCGCGTCTACGCAGCGGTCAGGCCGCTCTTGACCCGCGTAGCCGACCGCCTATGGGTCGATGGGGACGTGCTCGTCGTGGAGCGCGACGGGCGCCGGGTCCGCACGCTGCTGCAGGGCGGCTACGTGATGGCGGGGGTGGTTCTGCGCGGGCTGGGCGTGCCAGCTCACTACGAACCGGCGGGGCACCGTTTGATTGTGACGACCCCGTTGCCGGCTCCGGTCGCCTCGCCGACCCCGTTCAATTCTGCCGTTCCCAGGGTCGCGCCTAGCGCGGTCTTTACCCCGCCCGAACCGGCAACCCCACGCCCGATCTGGACCGGGTCGCCCTTGCCGCGACGTACGGCCGTGCCCGTTCCCCCGCCGCAGCGTCTTGCGAGCCATTGCCGACCGCGCCCGCCGCCCGACGCCATCACTGCGGAACTCGCGCGCTGATCACGGGCACCATCCAGACGGCATATCCGCTGGGGTCGCGGACGTTAGCGATCATCTGATCGAAATAGGCCGTTGCCGAGGCGGCGTCGATCGCGGTGTTCTCGCCGATTGCCGTGGCATAGCCGTCACGCCACGCTTCGAGAATCGACGCGAACGTTTCGCGCGCGACGCGAACCGTATCGACGACGACGTAATCGACCGCGATCGCATCGAGTCCCAGCGTTCTTAGCGCTGCGTACGTGTTGCGCCCGGCAAAGAGATCGATCTCCGTGGCGCGTCCCATGCTCGCAGGAACTTCGTGCCAGAAATCGCGTGGATCCAGCGCGCCGCGTTGAAAGTGAAGCATTCCGTAATCTTCCGGTATGAGGTGGAGGTAACCGCCGGGTCGCGTGACTCGGATGAGCTCGGCGAGCACGCGTTCCGCGTGCGGAATCGAGTGAAGGACGTGACGGCAGAGCGTGAGATCGAAGCTGGCGTCAGCGGCGTCGAGCGCGTAAACGCTTGCATGCTCGAAACGCAAACGTGGCGCGAGCTCGGCATGGCGACGTCGCGCGAACTCCAAGTGCTGGTCGAGGACGTCGACGCCGAGTACACGGGCGCGCGGGAAGAGCTCCGCGATGCGTGAGGCGATCTCGCCGGTACCGCAGCCGGCATCCAGAATCGCCGGCTCGTCGGGCAGCGTGTAGCGCGCGAAGAGCGGGGCCTCCTGCGGCCAAATCGCGCGCGCCTGCGCCTCGAGATTGCGCACCATCGACTCGTCGGCCATCTGCCGGGCCTGCGGATTGAGATCCATGCGGGCTGCTTCGGAGCGTCTCCTAGTCTGCGGCAACCGCCGCGAGATCGAGCTCGCCCAAGCCGCGATCGGAGACTTTTCGCATCAGCGCCTCCATCGCGTCAATGACCGGCAGCTTCTCGTGATGCGCCGCGGTTTGCATCAGCACCGCATCTTTGTGCGCCATGTCGAGCGTCCACACCGGCTCGTATTCCTCGCTTATCATGCGCTTGCCGCGCCCCCGCACTTGGCCGCACGGATCGTAGTAGTCGAAAAGCGTGTAGGCCTCTTCGCGCGTTAGCTGTTGGATTTCGGCGATGCGCAGCACGTCGCGAATGCCGCCGACGACCGCGAAAATCATCGCGTTGCCGAGCAGTTTAAAGATCGCCGCAGCGTCGGGGCGCTCGCCCACGTAGCGGAGATCGCTGCACATACTCTCAAGCGCACCGCGAACCCGCGCGAAGAGCGTGCCGTCGCCTGAGGCCAGCATGACGCCCTTGGCCTCCAGTGCCGTTGGCGGTCCCATGAAAACCGGAGCGTGCAAGAACGCGTAGCCCGCCTCACCGAGCCGTGACGCTCGTTCGACCACCCGTTGTGGCAGGACCGTCGTATGGTCGACGATCGGTGCTTCGACGGCGATCCCCGGAAGGGCGGCATCGATAACGGCGTCAACGCTCGCGTCGTCGCTCAAACAGAGATGAATACGCTTGGCGCCGCGTGCGGCCTCAACGGGATCGGAGAAGGCGATCGCGCCGTACTGAACGAGCGCTTCTGCCCGCTGCGGTGAGCGATTCCACACTCGAACGGTGACGCCGCGCACGAGCATCGCCCGGATCATTCCGGAGCCGAGTTTTCCGGCACCGTAGAACGCTACGCTCGCCACGTTACGCCGCCAATTGTTTCGCCGAGCGCTGCCATCATGTTCCTGCCTTTCGCTTCGTTCTTACCCGCGATTAATGCGGATTGGTTGCGACGAGATCTTGGACCAGCACGAATTGGATGCCGTCGGCCTCCAAGCGCGGGATCATGGCGCGCACCGCGGCGAGCGTGGTGGGCCGCGGATGACCGATCGCGATTGCGCTTCCCTGCCGCTTGGCGATTGCCGCCGCCTCCAACAGCTGTGCTTCGCTATATGCGACGTCGGCGCGATTATCCAGGAAAACGTTGCGGCGCGCGGTTGGCACGCCCAGCTCCTGCGCGGTCTGCTCGCCGACCGTTGCGACGTTGGTGCGCGAATCGATGAAGAACAGGTCGCCGTGCTGCGCGAGCACGCCGATCACGTCGCGCATAACGCGGGGGTCCGCGGAGGCTTTGCTGCCCTCGTGATTGTTGACGCCGCGTGCGAGCGGAACCTGCGCCAAATCGGCTTGCACTTGCGTGACGATCGCAGCGTCGCTCATCGCCGTCGTGACCTCGCCCGGGCCCGGATTCTGGCCCGAGAGCGCCTCCATCGGGAGATGAAGCATGACGCCTTTGCCGGCATCGGATGCTTCACGCGCGATTTCACCCGTGTACGCCACGCTCGGCAGGACCGAAAGCGTTACCGGAACATCCAGCGCGATGAAAGCGCGCTCGGTGTCGATCCATTGGCCGCAGTCGTCCACGATGAGCGCGAGCTTTACGCCGTTGGGGTTGACGGTCGGCGTTGCGGTTGGTGAGAGTGCCGGCCCGGGGGATGACGACGCAACGGACGTCGCGATTGACGATGGCAACGGGGTTGGCGACGCTACCGGAAGCGGCGCAACGGTTGCGACAAGATACGGAGTCGGCGAAGGCACGCTCGCAACAACACGATGGAATGGCCGGGGCCGCGGATGTCGCGTTGGCCGCAGCAGCTGCCAGCCGGCAAAGGCGGCAAAAATAATGAGTAAAGTAAGTGCGAGCCCCGTGCTGGTTCGAGAGCCGGAACGCCGTGAAGACCGCCTAGGCACCGGTCAATCGTTTCGTCAATCCAGGATATCGCCCTCGTGAGGATGTAGCATTGCCGCGTATGCAATTAGCAGGGCGAACGTTTTTGGTTAGCGGTGGCAGCTCGGGTCTGGGAGCGGCTTGCGTCAGGGAGTTCGTGCGAGGCGGTGCGAACGCGGTCATTTGCGATGTAAGCGAACACGGCGCGGAGCTGGCTCGCGAGCTTGGCGACGCGGTGCACTTCGCACGGACAGACGTGACCGACTCGGGGCAGGTTCAAGCCGCCGTCGATGCCGCGGTCGAGCGTTTCGGCGGACTTCACGGCGCGATTAACTGCGCCGGCATCGCGACCGCCGAGCGCGTGATCGGCCGCGACGGTCCCCTCCCGTTAGAACGCTTTTCAAAGGTCATCGCCGTCAACTTGATCGGCACGTTCAACGTCATCCGTCTCGCCGCGGCGAAGATGCTCGAACGGCCGGTCGAACCGGGCGAAGACCGCGGCGTCATCGTCTGCACCGCATCGGTCGCGGCGTACGACGGGCAGATCGGTCAGGCCGCCTACGCGGCCTCAAAAGCCGGCATCGTTGGGTTGACGCTGCCGGTTGCGCGCGAGTTTGCGCAACATCAAATTCGCGTCGCGAGCATCGCACCCGGCATTTTTGACACGCCAATGCTCGCCGGACTGCCTGAGGCCGCGCGGGAATCGCTCGGCAAACAGGTGCCCTTTCCATCCCGTCTCGGCAAGCCTGCCGAGTATGCCGCCCTCGCACGTCACATCGTCGAGAATCAGATGCTCAACGGCGAAGTGATCCGGCTCGACGGCGCGATTCGGATGGCGCCACGCTGAGAGCGGTCCTCATCGCCGCACTGGCGGTGCTTGCCGTCTTTGTGGCAACCGAGCCGTCGCACGCGGGCAATACCCCACCTTGGCGGACTCCGGCGCCGAAGCATCCCGTCGCGACGGCGACGCCGATTCCGTTGCCATCACCCGACCGGCTGCTCTATCTTATTCGCCGCCAGTTTCGCTCGCATCGGCCGCC
The DNA here is from genome assembly GCA_035484815.1 of Candidatus Acidiferrales bacterium. Classification (GTDB taxonomy): domain Bacteria; phylum Vulcanimicrobiota; class Vulcanimicrobiia; order Vulcanimicrobiales; family Vulcanimicrobiaceae; genus Cybelea. The sequence continues at coordinate 780 of DATHOO010000070.1, read as the reverse complement.
GCCGCCGTACATCACCTACACATTGGTGCGAAAGCAAACCCTCGACGACGGATATCCCGATCTGCTCAACAGTTACACGTACCACATTTGGGTCCGCGACTCCGACCGCGCCGCGCTCGGTCGCCGCGTCTATCGCGGCTCATCGCGTGGGACGTTGGAGTTTTTGCGGCCGTCTTTCAACGAGCCATGGGACCCCGGTCCCCCCGCCGCCGATCTCTTCGAGCCGGCGCCGCTTCACCCGCACACCAACCCGCGTGAGTTTGTTCCGACCCCCGAGCCTAGCGGATCGCTTCCGCCCACAATTGCGAGCGTGACCGTACTCGGCGAGTTCGATTACCGCGTGACGCGTATCACCAATGAAGGCGGCCAGATTCACGTCAGCCTGCTCCCGCGTCGCGATCCGGACCGCAATCGCCTGCGCGAGCTCTACGTCGATAGTAAGACCCTCGAGCTGCAGAAGGTTGTCGCCACCGACAAGCTCTACGAAACGGGTGACGGCGGCAATCACGTCTATCCGATGCTCTTCACGGTGACGCTCTCTTGGATGCATAACATGCCGATCGTCACGCAGATACACGGCACCCCAACCTATCAAGCCGATGCCGAGTACTTAGGCCGCGACGCGACCGTCGACTACGATTTCAGCGACATCACCTTTCCGGATTCGCTGCCGCAATGGTACTTCGACCCGCGTTCCTACGCGGATCACGCCGCCGACGCCCCCCAGTAGAACCGCCGCCCACCTGACAAAAGAAATCAGAGGCTTGCTGTCGGGACGCC
>DATHOO010000069.1:0-22068 GCA_035484815.1 Candidatus Acidiferrales bacterium | reverse complement strand
CCGCAGCAGCTCCTCCAGCGTCATTTCGAGCCAGGGCGCCTGCCGTGGAAAGTGTACGCGACCGGCCTCGAACAAGGGAAGCACGGCATCGAGCCGAGCTTCTTTGCTCGACCGAGGCGCCACTCCGTAAACGGGGATGCGGTTCAACACCTGCAGGGACTGCAAAACCGCAGTCCCTGCTTGCGCCTTCTCGATAATGACCATTCGAGGCCGGTACTGCGTAAACTTCGCCTCGATCATCTTAGCTAGCTCGGGATGCGGGACGCGACCTCTCCAAACGTCTGCGACATAGAAGTTTTGGTAGTGAACGAAGTTTACTAAGGTAAATGAGCCCCGAGGCGACGAAGAGCTGGGCTCAATCAGCTCCTAGGCGGGTGGGAAGTGCGATTCGTCGCCGTAAGGTAGAAAAAGCGTGTACTCGCGCTGGAAGCGCAGCTTCACGGTGCCGGTCGGTCCATTACGATGTTTAGCGATGATGAACTCGGTGAGATCCGGCTCGGGCGTTTCCGAATTGTAGTAGCCGTCGCGGTAGAGAAATGCTACAACATCGGCTTCTTGTTCCAGGGAGCCGCTGTCGCGCAAATCTGCGAGCATCGGGCGTTTTTCGCTGCGAATTTCGACGCCGCGGTTGAGCTGCGCGAGCGCGATGATCGGCACGCTAAGATCCTTCGCGGTCGCCTTCAGCGAACGGCAGATCTCCGAAAGCTCTTCATTACGATTGGCGTTTCGCGCTAACGCGGCGGGCCGAAGGAGTTGCAGATAGTCGATGAAGATCGCGGCGAGGCCAACGGTCGATTTTAGCCGGCGGCAACGGCTGCGCACGTCGCTCACGGTCAGCGCGCCGAGGTCGTCTAAGTAGATCGGCAGATCGTTGAGCGTCCCCATCGCCCTGGAGATCTCTTCCCACTGATGGGGCTTGATGTTGCCGCGCCGCATGTCGTTCATTGAGATGCGCGCTTCCGAGCAGATCAACCGTTGAATCAGCTCGCTATTCGACATCTCGAGCGAGAAGAAAACGATCGGTCCGCCCTCTTCCCGAGCCCCGGCAACCGCCATGTTCAGGGCGAACGAACTTTTCCCCATGCCCGGTCGACCTGCGATGATGACGAAGTTGCCGGGCTGGAAGCCGGTCGTCATCGCGTCGACGTCGCGGAAGCCGGCCGTTAACCCCGTCCGGTCGCCCCGCATGTGGAAGAGCCGGTCGATATGGTCGAAGGCGTCTTTCATCAAACGGCTGACGGGCATAAACTCCGTGACGCCGCGACGCTCGCCGATCGTGTAGACGAGTTGCTCGGAGCGATCGAGCGCGGCCGGAACGTCTTCCTCGCCTTCATAGCCGAGGTGCGCAATCTCAGTGCCCGCGTGAATGAGTGAGCGTAAGACCGACTTCTCCCGCACGATCGTTGCGTAGTAACGCGCCGATGCCGCGGTTTGCACGGTGTCCATCAGCGAACTGATGTAAGGAAGGCCGCCGACGCGTTCGAGCATGCCGCGCTGCCGCAGCTCCTCGGATACCGAGATCTTATCGAGCGGTTCGCCGCGGTCGTAAAGATCGAGCAGCACCGTGAAGATCGCTTCGTGAACGTGCGCGTAAAAATCGCTCGGGCGGATGATCTCGCCGACTGCGGCGAACATCTCGCGATCGACGAGAACCGATCCGATGACCGCCATCTCCGCCTCGAGATTGTTCGGCGGAATGCGATCGATCTTGGTCGGAATCGGTTGTACGCTCATGGATGTCCGGGCGCTGTGCGTCGCGGCGGCGGTGAACGCCTTGTGGGTCGCTTGTGCATATCTGTAAAATTATGCGCATCACTATGCCAGACGTGGTGGCACAGTAGCAAGACCTAGCGCGTTCTTCTTCGAGCTTGCGGCAGTTCGCGCAACACCTGGGCGACGTTGGTGACCGGCACGACTTCGAGCCCCGAGAGCGCCGCCTCGACTTCGCGCGCATTCTCCTTTGGAACGAAAACGCGCTGCATGCCCGCCTGACGCGCGGCGTAGAGCTTCTCGATGATACTGCCGACGCCCCGGACTTTACCCTGAATTGAAAGCTCGCCGGTCATCGCCAGATCTTGTGGAAGCGGGGTTTTCGTAACGGCGGAGTAGAGCGCGAGGAAAATCGCCAGCCCCGCCGATGGTCCGTCGATGTTTCCGCCGCCGACGACGTTGATGTGCAGATCGAAATCGGCGATATCGATGCCGGTCACGGCGCGCAGCACGCTCGTTGCGTTGAAAACGGAATCCTTTGCCATCGTGCCGGCCGTCTCGTTGAAGCGGATCGTGCCTTTACCGGGCTGGGCCGCCGGAAAGGCGACGGCTTCGATTTCGATGATGCTGCCCAAGTGGTGCAAAACGCCTAAGCCAAAGCTCTTGCCGATCTCGCGCGTCGCGCGTCCTTTTACCAGCGTATGCTGCACCAAACGCCCGGCTCGAACGACGGCGCGCACATCGTCCTCGACGATGCGGGGACTCTTGGCCTTCTCGGAGCGGCGGCTGGGATAGAGCCGAAAGAGCGCTTGTCCGTAAGCGTCGGCGAGAATCTGCACCGCTTTTCGCCCCTCGATCGTGTATGATGCGATGAGTTCAGGCACTCGGCGCGCCATCTTCGCGCCAAGCCGGTTCGCCGCGGCGTCGACGATCGCGACGATCTGGTGCTGCGTCAGCGGCGCAAAGAAAATCTCCGCGCAGCGCGAGCGAATCGCCGGATCGATGTCTTCGGGTTCGCGCGTCGTCGCACCGATCAAGATGAAATCGGCCGGCGCGCCTTCGCGAAAGAGTCGCTTGACGTATTCGGGAACGTTCGGCGCGGTCTCGTCGAAATAGGACGATTCGAAAGTCACCCGCTTATCCTCGAGCACTTTGAGCAATCGCATTTGAAGCGATGCGTCCATTTCGCCGAGCTCGTCGATGAAAAGCACGCCGCCGTGCGCTCGCGTCACCAAGCCAAGCTTCGGCTCGGGGACCCCGGTGTCGGCGAACTCGCGACGGCTCCCCTGATAGATCGGATCGTGGACGCTTCCGAGCAGCGGGTTGACGGTTTCGCGCGGATCCCATCGCAGCGTCGGTCCGCTCGCCTCGACGAACGTGGCGTCTTTGGCAAAGGGCGTGTACGGGCGGGTTTTCGCGACATCCAAGACGAGGCGTGCGACGGTCGTTTTCCCGACGCCCGGCGGACCATAGAGTATTGCGTGCTGCGGATAGGGCGAACTGATCTTTGCAAGCAGCGCCCGAATTGCCGGTTCCTGACCCACGACCTCGCGCAGCGTCTGCGGACGAAGCTGCTGCAGCGCCGACGCCGCAAGGCTGCGCTGCGAGAGCACTTGCAGCTCTTCGAGCTTCGCCTGCGAGGCGGGCGTTTCCGGACCGCCGGTCTCGCGGAGCGCTTCGAGCTTGAGGTCCTTGACGTACTCTTGATGACGCTCCGTCATCTTCTCGCTAACACGTCGCTCGATCGCATCTTCGGCGTGACGCTGGGCGATGACGTCGGCCAGCGCCTCTTCGACCTCCGATAGCATCTTTCGCTGCTGCGCGCGCGTCGTCGCGCGCTCGAGCGTCGGGTCTTCTAGGACGAGACGCTGTAAGCCGCAGAGACGGTCGGGCAGATTCTGCGACCGCATCATTTTGAGCGCGTTCACTTTCCCCGCACGAAGGATGAGCTTATCCTGCCCGAGGACGGAACCGAGCATCTCATAGAGCGCGGTAACATATCGGCTTAACTCGTCCTCGACGCCGAATTTGCGGCGAAATCGCGTTGAAACTTGCTGCACGCCTAGCTCCTAGCGTCCGTCGCTAGAGGGGCACGACGTCCACGGTTGTCTTCGCGACGACGCTTTTGTGCAGCTTGATCTCAACGGGGTAGGTGCCGACGGCTTTGATTTGGCCGCCGCTCACTCCAATCTTATGCTTGTCGATTGCCACTGAGAGCGCGGCGGCGATCGCGGCGGCAACGTCGGCGTTCGTGACGGCGCCAAAGAGCTTCCCGTTCCCCCCGGCCTTGGCAGGAATGGCGATCTTCGCCGACTCGATCCGCGCCGCCAAAGCTCGCGCATCCTCCAGCTCCTGGGACTCACGGCGCTTGGCCGCCCGATGCTGCGCGTCGAGCTGCGCAAGCGCGCCTTTGTCGGCCTCACCCGCGAGCTTGCGCGGCAGCAGGAAGTTACGGGCGTACCCGTCCGCGACCTCGACGATGTCGCCGCGCTTACCGAGCGCCTCGACGTCGGTGAATAGAATCAGCCGCACGACGAAGCTACTCCGAACCGAACGGGAGAAACGCGATTAGCCGGGCTCGCTTGACGGCCACGGTCAACATTCGCTGATGCTTGGCACAGTTGCCCGAAATACGGCGCGGGACGATCTTTCCGCGTTCGGAGACGTACTTCTTGAGCCGGCTAACGTCGCGGTAACTGACCGCGATGGCGCGGTCCGTGCAAAAATTGCACGGCTTACGCTTCGTGCGCCGCTCTTTGACGGCGCGCTTGATCTTTGTTGGCATTAGTAATCCTCTCGACTAGGTGGATGCCGGTTTCAATCCGCTTGAGCGGTGAAACCCTAGCCAGGTGGAGCGAGAGTTTCGCGCCACCACCGCCCTTCGACACAGCGTCTGGCCGGAAGGCGGGTTTTCGGAACGTATGTTCGGTTGGAGGGGCGGCGACTCCTTCGCCGCGGCGCCCGTGACGCACGGCTTTCAATGGTGTATAGTGGTCAGGTTACCCAGGTTTCGACCCCCGCGCGGTTCCAAGGTACTGAGCGAATCGGATCCCGAGTACAAGCCCACTCACTAAATTGGAGATTCGCTCATCTAATGTACACAGACGAAACGCTTACCTGCGTCGACTGCGGACAGCCGTTCCCTTTCACCTCGGGTGAACAAGAGTTTTTCGCGATGAAAGGCTTTACCAACAAGCCGAGCCGCTGCACGGAATGCCGCGCAGCGCGCAAGGCCGGACGTTCGCCCAATGGCGGCGGCGGACGCGGCGGTGGTCCTCGCGAGATGTTCAAGGCAACTTGCAGCCAGTGCGGAGGCGTGGCGGAGGTACCCTTCCAGCCCCGCGGGGATAAGCCGGTCTACTGCCGGGACTGCTTCGCTACTCGCCGAGCCTACTAGCAACTTCGGTTGCTCGGCAACCTAACCTCATCAAGAGCCTGCGTCCTGCAGGCTCTTTTCATCGGCAAAGAAAACTCGGCACCGGTCGCACTAACGTTCTCGGAGAGACTGAAACGCTAATGAATCCACTGGCGAGGTACGGCACGGGCGCGGGGCTTGCGCTGATCCATATCGGCGCTTTGGCGGCGTTTGTGCCTGCCCTCTTTCGCCTCTCCGATCTCGCCGTTGCTGCGATCATCGCGTATCTGACCGGTGCGCTGGGCATCACACTCTGCTACCATCGAGTGCTAACGCACCGAAGCCTTCGCTTGCGCAAACCGCTCGAATATCTCTTCGCGGTCTTTGGGACGCTTGCGCTGCAAGGCGATCCGATTCGCTGGGTCGCCATTCATCGAAAGCACCACGCGCACGCCGATCAAGACGACGATCCGCACAACATTCACCTTGGCTTTCGATGGGCTCACGTCGATTGGCTCTACCGGCAGAACTTGGCGCTGCCCTCGGACGACGAGATTGCGCGTTACGCGCCCGACCTTTATGCCGACCCCTTCTATCGTGCATTGCAACACCTGGGTGCTCCGCTTCAAATCGCGCTCGCCGTCGCGCTCTTCTTCCTCGGCGGCTGGTCGTGGGTCGTGTGGGGCGTTTTCGTTCGTCTGGTCTTCTGCTACCACTCGACCTGGTTGGTCAACAGCGCCGCACACATGCTGGGCTATCGCAGCTACCGGACGACGGATCGATCGACGAATTGCTGGTGGGTTGCAGCCCTCTCGTTCGGCGAGGGATGGCACAACAACCACCATGCATTTCCGTTCTCGGCGCGCCACGGCTTGCGGTGGTTCGAGATCGACATGACCTGGTGGCACGTTAAGGCGCTCAAGTTTCTGCGGCTAGCCGACCGGGTCCGGCTCCCGACAGCCTTGATGCGGCAGCGGTTGGCCTATGCAAACGTACGTTCGCTCGGCCCTAATGGACCTGGTATGTATACTAGAGGAACACGCGTCCGCCCAAGGAGTACCGCATGAAAGAACCACGGCAGCACTGGGAACGTCCCGATTTTCAAGAGCACCCGCTCGGCGCGGAGGTAACGGCGTACCTGACCGCGCCTATCCGTACGCCCAAACTCTAACGGCCGACGCAAGCCTCCTCGGGCGGCTGCATGCCGTCGGCGAGGAGCGCTATCACGACAAGCATCCGTTTCATCAGCGGCTAGTTGGAGGCGCCCTCGATCGTGCCCAAGTGCAAGCGTGGGTCGCGAATCGCTATTACTACCAGAAGCAGATCCCGGTCAAAGACGCCGCGATTCTCGCCAATCTTCCTTCTGCGGCGCATCGGCGCGTCTGGATCTCACGTATCGTGGATCACGACGGAGAGGGCGGCGGCGAGCGGGGAGGGACCACGTCGTGGATCGCGCTGGCGCGCGCCGTGGGTCTCGACGAAAACGACGTACGCTCGGAGCGTGCCGTCGCACCCGGCACGCGATTTGCCGTCGATGCATACGTGACGTTTGCCCGCACGCGGCCGTGGATCGAAGCCGTCGCGTCTTCCTTGACGGAGCTGTTTGGACCGCCCGTGATGGCGCGCCGAATTGCCGCGATCCTCGAAAAGTACCCCTGGATCGAACCCGCCGGACTCGCTTATTTCGAACGACGGATTCCGCTGGCACGCCGTGACGCCGACGCCGCGCTGGCATGGGTGATGGAAGAAGCAACGACGCCCGAACTCCAAGAACGCTGCGTCGAAGCTTTGCGTTTCAAGTGCGACGTGCTTTGGGGCATCCTTGACGCGACCGCCTTGGCTTCGGGCGCGTTCAAGTGAATTTGACGGCGACGCCGCGCTTCGGCAAAGGCGTCAAACTGCGCCACGACGCCGACGGCAGCATGATGCTGCTGGTGCCGGAAGGAGCGCTCGTGCTCAACCCCCCAGCCGCCGCGGCCCTCGAACTCATCGATGGCCGGCGCACGCTGGAGGAGATCATCGCGGCCGTCGTCGAGCGATTCGACGTCGCGCCGCAGTGCGCGCAGGACGATCTCGGCGATCTCTTCGACCGTTTGTCGCAGCGTGGATTCTTGACATGAGGCCGCTGTCACTGCTCTGCGAGCTCACATATCGCTGCAACCTGCAGTGCCCCTACTGCTATAACCCGCTCGCACTTCAGGCGTATCGCGACGAACTGCCGACCGCGCAATGGATTGCGGTGTTGGAAGAGGCGGCGGGGTTGGGCGTCGTGCAGGCGCACTTTTCGGGTGGCGAGCCGACGCTGCGGCGTGACCTCGACGCGCTGGTGGGCGCCGCGTCGCGGTCAGGCCTGTACACCAACCTCATCACGCAAGGAACGTTTCTCGACGATGCGCTGCTGGACGAATTGATCGCCAACGGTCTCGATCACGTTCAGATCAGCATCCAAGCCCCCGAAGCGAAGCTCGCCGAACGCATTGCCGGAACCGACGTTCACGAGAAAAAGCTCGACGCGTTGCGCCGCGTGAGCCGCAGACCGGTCGCGCTGACCCTCAACTGCGTGCTGCACCGGTTGAACCACGATACCATCGAGGAGGTTATTGCGTTTGCCGAAGGGCTGCAGATCACGCGTCTGGAGCTTGCGAACGTGCAGTTCTACGGCTGGGCTTACCGCAATCGCGCGGCGCTGATGCCGACGCTGGGCCAGGTTCGACGGGGCGAAGAAGTCGTGGCAGCCGCCCGCGAGCGCTTGCGCGGAGCGATGGAGATTATCTACGTTCTCCCCGATTATTTCGGCGAATTTCCCAAACCGTGCATGAACGGCTGGGGAACGCAGTTCATGACCGTCACGCCGAACGGCTACGTCCTGCCCTGCCCCGCGGCAGCGGCGATCCGCGATCTCAAATTTGAAAACGTGCGCGATCGCGCGCTTGGCGAAATTTGGCACCACTCCGAATCGTTTTCACGTTACCGCGGAACGCACTGGATGCCCGAACCGTGCCGCTCCTGCGAGCGGCGGGAGATCGATTGGGGCGGCTGCCGCTGTCAAGCTTTTCTGCTAACCGGCGATGCGGCGGCGACCGATCCGGCCTGCTCGTTAAGCGCCGACCATCACATCGTTACTTCCCTGCGGGAAGGCGCCGAAGAGACCGAGCTGGTCGCTCGCCGCGCGTGATCGTCCGCGTTCTCGGCTCGGCGGCGGGCGGCGGCGTACCGCAATGGAACTGCGCGTGCAAGAACTGTCTGGCTGCCCGCAGTGGACGCGCACCGAGTCGCTCGCAATCGAGCGTCGCGATCAGCAGCGATGGCAAGCGATGGCTGCTCCTCAACTGCTCGCCCGACGTCGCCGCGCAAATTGAAGCGTTTTTACCGCTGCAGCCGCGAGAGCGGCGCGGCACGCCGATTGCCGGCATGCTCTTCACCGATGCAAATGTGGATCATCTGGGCGGCTTGGCATCGCTGCGGCAACACGGCCCAAAAGGATTCGTCGTCCGGTCGAGCGAGGTCGTTCGTACGATCGCACTTGCGCAACCGGCGTTTGCTCCGTTTGCGGTCTCACCCCATCGCTGGCTCGAGGCGCCGCTCGGCGAGTGGTGCGAAAACGCCGGAGCACACGATCCGGTCGGCGACGGCCTGGAGGTTCGCGCTTTTGCACTTCCTGGAACGACGCCCGGCTTCGACGGCCGCCGTAGCGTTAAGGGCGCTGTCGTCGCGTATCAAATCTCCGAGCCATCGCGCACGGCGAGTCTGGTCTTCGCGCCGGTCTTCAGCGCCCTCGACGAGATGCTCGTCGAAGCGGTCGCATCCGCTGAGGTGGCGTTTCTCGACGGATCCTTCTACAGCGACGACGAGCTTGAGTCGCAGGATTTGATGCGCAAGCACGCACGTGCGCTGGGCCACCAGCCGGTGGGGGGTCCCGACGGGACTCTGGCGCAGCTGCGCGGCGTGAGGACCCGGGTGATCTTCACCCATGTCAATAACTCGAATCCGATGCTCGATCCCAGCTCCGACGCGTATGCAAGCGTGCGCGAGTCCGGCTCTGAGATTGCATACGACGGGATGGAACTGACGCTCTAGTCGAAGAGTAGCGCTCATGGGCATGTTAGCCGGCTGGCTGCTTTCGATAGCGATGATGGCCGTCGTCGCTCCGGCTTGGACGCAGTTTCGCTTGGGGCCGGAGAACAATGCGGTCGTCGGCGGCACGCTCGAGGCGACCTGGCGGATCGAGACAGGTGGTCAGATTTCCGCGAGCCCAACCGTGATCGACGGCATGCTCTACGTCGGGAATAATAACGGCTCGCTTTACGCCATCGACGTCAGCAGCGGTCACGTGCTTTGGAAGATGCACGTGACCAATCCCCTGATGAGCGCCCCGCTCGTCTACGGAGACGTCGTGATCGTCGGAGAGGGGGATCCGACGAGCCGCAGTTCATCGCCCTCGGAACCGATGATGGTAGGGCAGGGCCCGAGCGCGCTGATTGCCTTCGATCGCCTCAGCGGCGCGATTCGCTGGCAGACGCCGCTTACTGGATCGGCTATGCCGACCCCGGCAATTATCGACGGCATTCTGGTGAATCACGACGGCGCCGGCTGGATCAACGGCGTAGATCCCGCGACGGGAGCGAAGCGTTACGCGAATTCGATCGGCTCGATGGCGTCGATGACGGCGATCTTGCCGGTCGGCGGCGGCGATTTTATCACCGCGGGCGTCGGCACCAATGCGGTGTGGCGGCTCCACGCCGATGGCGGAGCGATCGTTTGGCGCAGCCCTTTTTCCAAAGGAGCGTCGGGCATCGGTGATTGCCCGCAAGTGAGTGACGGCGTCCGCGTCTTTTGCGATTACGTTTCACCCGTGCTTCCGGATCAGTGGACGGTGATCGGCGATCTTGCGGTCGAGCGCGTCTACGCCGTCGATCTTCGAACCGGCGCGCTTCGCTGGGATGTGGCGCTTGAGGCCGGCACCCTCCCCGGGCGAAACGAGGCGGCGATTCCGCTGCTTGCCGGCGGGCTGCTCTATCTGGGAAGCTCGGTGGCACCCTGGATGCACGCTCTCGACGCGACCAGCGGAATGTTGATGTGGGAGACACGCACGCAGGGCGCGGTGAAGGGTGGAATCGTGGAGGTGGACGGAAACGTCTACTTCGGCGATTTTGGCGGCTATCTCTGGGCGCTCGATTCAAAAACGGGCCGCGTAGTCGGCGACAAGAACATGCATACCGCCTTTAATGTCGGTTCGCCGGTCGTCGATGGCAAGACGCTCATCATCGGAAGCGATTCCGGCAGCATCATCGCCGTTCCGCTCGAGGCGATTCGCAGCAGCCACGACTCGTAGCCGCATGTCGACAGCGTTTCGAGCGATTACCGTGCTCTTCGTCTTGGCCTGGACGCTCGGCGTCACGCCGTTGCAATCCGTGAGCGAAGACGACTACCAGCGTCTCGTTGAACTCAAAACGCCCGCCGTGTCGCCGGACGCGGCGCACGCCGCGGTCGTCGTGTCGCGCGTGCTCTGGAACGACGATCGGCGCAGCGGCGTGCTCGTTCTCGTCGATATCGCAAGCGGAACGAATCGTACGCTGGTGGACGATCTCGATAACATTTCGGACCCGGCCTTCTCGCCCGACGGCACGCAGCTCGCATTCCTCGGACGGGAACAGGAGGGCAAGGACCCGCATACGCAGGTCTTCGTAATGCCGGCCGAGGGTGGCGAGGCGCATCCGGTGACGTTCGCATCGGCAGGCGTTGGAGAGTTCGCATGGCGTCCCGATGGCCGCGCGCTCTCGTTCGTCGCTGCCGACGGCGAACCGCCGCGCGTCGGCGCCGACCGCTTTCGCGATAGTTTCATCTTCACGACTGAGCCGATCACGACGCGCGCGGCACTGCAACCCTCGCATCTTTTCACCGTTTCGCTCGACGACGGCACGACGACCCAGCTGACGTTCGGCTCGCAGAGCGTCTCCGACGAGTCGTGGTCGCCCGACGGTAAGTCGATTGTCTTTACCCTCGCACCCAACGCGATCACCAACGATCAGAGCTACTCGCGCATTGCCATTGTCAACGTGAGTTCCAGGCGAGTGCGGCCGTTAACCGGCCGTGCCGCCTGGGAAGGCGGCCCAATCTTCTCACCGGACGGTTCACAGATCGCGTACGGTTACGCTCGCGGCGATACGCAAGTGAACCTGACGCAGATGTATGTCACAACTCCGGCCGGCGGCCCCGGGACGTTGCTCTCGGCCGGGATCGATCGCCCCATCGGCGACGCAGTCTGGTCGCGCGACTCGCAAAGCCTGATCGTCACCGCACCCGACGGCCTCACCAACGCCCTCTATCGTGTGCCGCTTCGCGGAGCGCCGCAGCGCATCGACGTCGGCAATCTCGTCCCGGGGATTCCCTCGACGACGACCGGCGCGGCGAACGCTCCCGCGTTGGGCAACGCGCTCGCCAACGATGGCTCGCTCGTCTTTCTCGCGACATCTACGACGCAGCCGCTCGAGCTCTTCAAACGCTCACCCAGCGGCGCCGTCACGAAGATCACCGATTTCAACACCGGGATGGCCGATATCGCCTGGGCTTCGGCGCAACGCATAACGTTTCCAACGACGACCGGGGTCAAAGGAGACGGAGTGCTCTACCTTCCGCCCGGCTTTTCGCCGGAGAAAAAATATCCGCTCGTCGTGTACATTCACGGTGGCCCCGACGACCCATCGATGCTGGAGTTCGACTTCTGGGCGCAGGCGATGGCGGCGCGGGGCTGGCTCGTCCTGCGCCCGAACTATCGCGGCAGCCCCAATCTGGGGCTGAAGTATCAGCGCGCGATTCTCTACGATCCGGAGGACGGTCCCGGCAAAGACATCATGTCGGCCATCGGCGTGGTGCGCGCACGCGGTATCGTCGACGACTCGCGCATCGCCGTCTCCGGCTGGTCGTACGGCGGCATTATGACCGCGTGGATGATCTCCAAATACCACATTTGGAGAGCGGCAGTTTCGGGCGCGTCGGTCAACGATTGGATAACCGATTATGGCACCGCCGACGATAGTCTGGCTGACATCGATCTCCTGCACGGCTCGCCGTTCGTCGGCTCGAACGCAGCCGAGTGGCGGCGCGTCTCGGCAATTTCCTATGCTGCCGACGTCACCACGCCGGTGCTGATCCTCTCCGACGTCGGTGACAATCGCGATCCCTTTGCGACGTCGTCGATGTACTGGCGCGCGCTGCGCGACAACCACAAGGACGCGACGCTCCGGGTTTGGCCGGTCGACGCCCACTTTCCGTCAGACCCCGTACGAACCGTCGACATCTATCACTACTGGATCGACTACATCGCGCAACACTTTCAAATTTGAGGACTGATTGGGACATGAAAACCCTTCGAACGATGGCGCTCCTGCTCGCCGGCCTCTCGACGGTCGCCGCCACGCCATCCTCTCAAACGATCGCCGAGGGCGATTTTCAGCGACTCGTTGCGCTCGATTCGCCGGCGGTCGCACCGGACGGCAAGCACGCGGTGGTGGTTGTGACCCGCGTAGTATGGAACGACGACAAGCGCACGAGCGACCTCGTGCTGATAGACTTGGCGACGCGGACGCAGCAAGCGCTGGCGTCGAATCTCGATCAGCTCTCCGATCCCGCCTTCTCGCCGGATGGCACACGCCTGGCGTACCTCGCAAAGGAGGGAAGTGAGAAGGACGCGCACACGCAGGTCTTCGTCATGCCCCTTAACGGCGGCATCGCGCAAGCCGTTACACACGACAAGGCCGGTGTCGAGCAGTTTGCTTGGCGCCCCGACGGCCGCGCGCTCGCCTACGCTGCGGCCGATTCCGATTCGCAACGCAGCGGAGCCGATAGATTCCGCGACAGCTTTATCTTCACGACCGAACCGATCGTGGCGCGCGAACTTCCCAAGCCCGTCCATCTCTTTATGCTTGCGCTCGACGGCGGGGCCGTGACGCAGCTCACCTTCGGCCCGCAGAGCGTGGCGACGGGCGAAGCCGAGTCGACGATCTCGTGGTCGGCCGACGGCAAGACGATCGCCTTTACGCTCGTTCCGAATGCGATTCTCAATGATGAAAGCTACTCGCGCGTCGCGCTCGTCGACGTTTCGAGCAAGGCCGTGCGCACCTTGACCGGACGTAGCGCGTGGGAAGGCGATCCGCGCTTTTCGCCTGACGGCCGGCGTATCGCCTACACGTGTTCGAAGGGCGATCCGCAAGTCAACCTCGCGCAGATCTGCGTCAGCACGCCGGCGGGCGGTCCCGGAAGTTCGATCTCGGCCGCAGCGAATCGCCCGGTCGCAAACGCCGCCTGGGCGCGTGACTCGAGCGGCCTCTTCTTCGTCGCGCCGGATCGCGCGACGATTGCCCTCTATCGCACCTCACTCGATGGACGGCCGGAGCGGCTCGATCTCGGCGGCATTAATATCGCGTCACCGCTTGAAGGTGCCGTTGGGCCGGACGGTGCGGTCGTCTTCGTTGGGACTTCGACAAAACAGCCTGCTGAGTTATTCGTGCGGTCGCCGCAAGGCTCGACCACGCAACTTACTGCGTTTAACGCAGCGATCGCGAGCCTGAATTTGGCCCGTGCCGAACGCATTACGTTTCCGACAAAAACGGGCATCACCGGCGACGGCGTGCTCTACTTTCCACCCGGCTTTGAGGAAGCCAAAAAATATCCGCTCGTCGTCTTCATTCACGGCGGGCCAACATCGTCGTCAGCGCTCACCTTCAGCTTTTGGGCGCAAGTGATGGCGGCGCGCGGCTGGCTCGTCTTGCAGCCGAACTATCGCGGCAGCGACGATCTCGGCCTTTCGTATCAGCGTGCCGTGCTTTACGATCCCGAAGATGGCCCCGGCAGGGACATCATCGCGGCAATCGATGCACTTCGTGCTCGCGGTATCGTGGACTCGTCGCGGATTGCCGTCAGTGGTTGGTCGTACGGCGGTATCATGACGGCTTGGATGATCTCAAGGTACCACATCTGGAGGGCGGCGGTCTCGGGTGCCTCAGTGAACGATTGGATCGCCGACTACGGCACCGCCGACGATAGTCTCTCAGACGCCGATCTCTTCCACGGCTCGCCCTTCATCGCTTCAAATGCGGCCGAGTGGCGGCGAGCCTCAGCCATCTCCTACGTTGCCGGCGTGACCACGCCCGTGCTCATACTCTCCGACGTCGGAGACAATCGCGACAGCTTCGCGACGTCGTCAATGTACTGGCGCGCGCTGCGCGACAACCACAAAGACGCCGTCCTTCGCGTCTGGCCCGTCGACGGCCACTTCCCGCACGATCCGGTCCGCGCCGCCGACGTTTATCACTACTGGATCGACTACATCGCCCAGCATTTCCAGTAGCTTGGGTAAAATGCGCACTCCTCGGCGCTGCGAAGAGCGATGACGGCGGTGGGGGCGGGTAGCTAGCGCTGGACGGCAAATCACGTCTGGATTCAGATATGGCTAGAGAAAAGGTCGCGGTAATAACGGGCGCATCGCATGGTATCGGCGCGAGCCTCGTGTCTGCGTACAACGACGCCGGCTACAACGTCGTTGCAAATTCGCGTTCAATCGGCACCAGCACGAATCCGAGCATCGTCAACATCAAGGGCGACATCGGTGAACCCGCCACCGCCGACCGCCTGATGAACGAAGCCGTGGAACGATTTGGGCGTCTCGATACGCTCGTTAACAACGCGGGCATCTTCATTTCAAAACCCTTCACGGAGTACACACAGGCGGACTACGACGCGATGCTCTCGACAAACATCGCAGGTTTTTTCTATTTGACGCAGCGCGCAGTGCGCTTAATGGAACGTCAAGGATGGGGCCACATCGTGAACGTCACCACCACCGCCGCGGAACAACCAATCAACGGTTCTCCGGCCCTCCTAGCGTCGCTAACGAAAGGCGGCCTCAATGCGGCGACAAAAGCGCTCGCGATCGAATACGCACAACGCGGTATCCGCGTGAACGCCGTTTCGCTGGGCATCATAAAGACACAAGAGTCAGCGTCGTATACGGGACTCGAGTCGTTAGAGCCGCTCGGCCGTTTGGGCAGCGTCGACGACGTTGTATCGGCCGTGATGTATTTAGAAGGTGCCGAGTTTGTAACTGGCGAGATCTCGCACGTCGACGGCGGCCAGAGCGCGGGCCACTGGTAGGTGCGAACCACCATCACCCTCGCAATCGCGCTGCTCGTCGTTTATCTTGTGCTATCGGGGCTGTACGGTTTTCGGGTTGGGCGCATCATCAATGAGGCGAAGGCATCAAACGCATATATCGCGCTTGCATCCGACATGGTGGGCCGCGAAGAAACGGAGCGCTACACCGTTAACCGCCTCCACGTGCCGGGGTTCGTTACCAAATCGCCGGCGTTCTGGTTCGCATTGCGCTTCAGTGAATGAGGTCTGCATATTCACCTATTTCTCGCGGACCGGTGCCGCGCGCATTGCCGCCAACTCCTTCCTCTTCTCCGCGTCAACCTTCGGATAGGTGAGCTCCAGCTGCTCGACGGCTTCTACGATCGCGGCGGAGACGACGAGCCGTGTAAACCACTTCTTGTCCGCCGGAACCACGAGCCAAGGCGCGCGTTCCGAGGCGCTCGCCCCAATGGCTTCAGCGATCTTGGGCATCTAGCATCTGCTGCTCTTGTGCGAGCCAGAGAGTACCTGCGGATTTGGCCGGCTTACTCGATCGTTTTGCGCGAGAACCAGATCAGCAGACGCCGTGGAGTCAGACGCGCGGCGAGGGCGACGAGCTTGTTCCCGAAGCCGGGAATCACGAGATCCTGGCCGCGCATCATCGCGTCGTAGCCGGCACGCGCAACGCGGCTCGCATCGGCCACCGGCAGCATTGAGAAAAGCAGCGTCCGGCGCGCGCTCGCGCGCTCGGCGAAGCCGGTTGCGGTAGCGCCGGGGGCAAGGCACGTCACGGTGACGCCGGTGCCGCGCAGCTCCTCGGCGAGCGCTTGCGAGAATGAAAGCACGTACGCCTTGCAAGCGTAGTAGACCGCCATAAATGGGCCGGGCAGCATGCCGGCCGTCGACGCGACGTTCAAGATCCGGCCCGAACCGCGCGCGCGCATTCCGGGAACGTACGCGCGCGCGAACTCGGTGAGCGTCAGGACGTCGAGCGAAATCTCGTCGCGTATGCGTTCTTCCGGGATCTCCTCGAAGCGGCCGTTCGTCGCGAAGCCGGCGTTGTTGATCAAGACGCCGCACTCCGGGATGCGCGCGAATACGGTCGCCGCAGCGCCGGGTTTGCTTAGGTCGAGGACGAGCGCATCGACGTTGACGCCGTAACGCTCGCGCAGGTCCGAGGCGATGGCGTCGAGCTTATCGCCGGAACGTGCGATTAGGACGAGGTCGTGCCGATCGGCGGCCAGGAGCTTGGCAAACTCGAGGCCCAAACCGCCCGAGGCGCCGGTGACGATTGCGCGAGCCGTAGCCTATGGCTCGACGACGATAAGCCGCGCCTCGCAAGCCCCCCAATCGATGTTCGCGATAAAGGCCTCGACGTATTTGCCTTTGTCGGCCGGCTTGTAGTCCTTCAGCCAAGCGTGCTCCCAAAGGTCCATCACGACGATTGGGTCGCAGCCGGCGAGATTGTTGACGTTGTGGTCGCCGACCCAGACGTTGAGGAGCTGCAACGAATCAGGGTCTTGGTAAGTAATCGCCCACCCGATGCCGCGCATGCCGCCCGTTGCCGCGAAGTCTTTCTTCCACTGATCGACGTCGCCGAAGGAGTGGCCAATGGCGTCGTACAGCTCGCCCGATTTCAGCGGCGACGGTGAGGCCGTCAGGTTATCGAAGTAGTACTCATGCAGGCGCATGCCGTCGAACTCCCAGCCGAGGCGGCGGACGATTTCGGCAAACTCGGGCGTCGAACCGGAGTTGTGGCCATCCCGCCGCATGGCGTCGATGCGATCGAGCAGCGCGTTCGTATTTTTGACGTATCCTTCGTAAAGGCCGAAGTGGAGCTCCAGCGTTTCGTCTGAGATACCTTGCAAGCCGGACAGGGTCCATTTTCTCGGCGTGTATCGTTGCGTTGTCGTTGCAGTACTCATGGTGGACGGCTTACCCAAACCGGCGAGAAAAGCCTCGCTCTAGAACAAATTCCAGAGGTACTGGTTGTAGACTTCGTGGTGGTATTGGACTTCTTGGGCTTTGACGAAGGTGCCGAGCAGACGCGGACAGCGATCGGCGCTGGCTTGTTTGAGGTCGGCGTAGCGCGCTTTGACGTCGTCGCCTAGGAGTTTACCGGTCCACTCCGAGCGCCGGAACGCGTCGAGAGCGTCGTAGATGTTGTCGGGCAGGTAGCGGTCGGCCTGACGGAGGTTTTTCAGGTTGGCGACCGTGCCTTCAAGTCCGGTCTTAAAGACCGCGAGCATGACCATATACGGGTTCGCATCGGGGGCAACGGAACGGACCTCGGTGCGCATGCTGCGTTGATTGCCGATCGGAATGCGGACCATCGAGCCGCGATCGATAGCGGAGGCTTTGAGCTGGTTGGGGGCTTCGAAGTGCGGATCGAGGCGGCGGTAGGCGTTGACGCTGGAGTTGAGCATCAAGCAGATGTCGTTTCCATGCGTCAAAATCCGATCGACGAACTTCCAGCCGAAGGCGCTAAGCTGCTCTTGACCTTTTTGTTCCCAGAAGAGGTTCTTGCCGTTCTTGCTCACCGAGACGTTGGTGTGCATCCCGCTGCCGTTCACGCCAACGACGGGCTTGGGTAAGAAGCTGGCGGTCATGCCGAGCTTCGTCGCGACCTGACGGCAAATGAGCTTATACAGCTGAATTTGATCGGCGGCGGCGACGACTTCCCCGTAGTTGTAGTTGATCTCGAACTGCGATGGAGCGACCTCGGGGTGATCCTTTTCGTTCTGGAATCCCATCGCGCGTTGCACCTCGGCAACGGTATCGATGAAATCCCGTAAGGGATCGCCGGGCAGCGAGTGATAGTAGCCGCCGGTGTTGACGTACTCGAACTTGCCGGTTTCGTGAAACCGGCGCTCAGCGTCGAGACCTTTAAAGAGAAAACCTTCGATTTCGCTGGCGGCGTTGAGCGTGTAGCCTTCCTTCGCATAACATTCGTTGGCGAGTTTCTTGAGCGCGCCGCGAATGTCGCCCGCAAACGGCTTGCCATCGCGATCGAACACGTCGGCGAAAGCCAGCACTTTTCCGGGCCCGAAAATGTCGGCCGGGCCCCAATAAAATGCGCTCCAGTCGAGCGATAAGCGCAAGTCGCTCTCGCGTTGGGGCGTAAAACCTCGAATCGACGAGCCGTCGAAGGTAAGATTGTCGTGCGAGCGCAGCAAGAACTTCTTATCGTAGTCGAGCATGTGCAGGCGCCCTTCGAGGTCCGAAAAGAGCACCGTAAGGGCTTTGATGCGCGGCTCGTCGCTTAAATAGCGCAACCGCTCTTCTTGTAAGGCGCCCAGCGGAACGCGCTCTTGACGTTGTGCCTTCGCGCGCAGGTTGAGTTCCTCGAGCGCCGTGTAGGGCAACATCAGAAAATCTCGCAGATCGGCAGCAGTAGTCATGGCCGTCGAAGTCATCGTCTTCTCGTTCTCCTCGAGCGTTTCAGCGAGTTCGTTGCACGAGAACTTACACCGGCCGCGTTGCGCGCCTTTATCCAGATGGGACAAGCGCTTGCGCCAAGCGTCCACCATCGGGCGTCCCCAAACCGGTGCAGGGATCCCAGCCACGGCTCGCGCTATAGGCGCCGTTGCTCCCGGTCGTGATGTCGTGAATCGGACCCGGGGTGCCCGGATATCCCGGAACGCCGTACAGATTCGCATTCGCGAAGCCCAAGTTGCGCCCGAGCTGCTGGTTCATCAGCGCGATCAGGGCTGCCCAAAGCGGTGCAACCGCGCTGGTACCGCCGACGACGAGGTCCGAACCATCGACGCGAACTTGATAACCGGAGTTGGGATCGGCATCGCCGGCGACGTCCGGAACGCCCCGTCCGCCGGACGAATCCGCGGGCGGGGCCGGGACGTTGGCCTTCGATTGCCAGGATGGAAGCGCGAAGACATCGCTGACGCCGCCGCCCGAATCGCTCCAAGCCGTCTCCGAAGAGATCGTGGAACCCGATCCGCTCAGCGTCGTGCCGCCGCAACCGAGCGCGAACGGGCTGGAAGCGGGAAAGTCAACGTGCGATGCACCGTCGCTAACTCCGTCGCTCGAGCCGCTGTCGCCGGAAGCGCAGCAAACCGAAACGGCAATCGCCGACGCCGCCGAAATCGCTGAGTTGAGCGCGGCCAGCGACTGCTGCGTCCAGTTCGCCTCCGCCGAACCCCAACTAATCGAGATGATCGACGGCTTGTGCGTTTGGTCGTGCACGGCCGTCGTCACGGCGTCGAGAAAACCTTGATCGGTGTTCGGGGCGATGTAGACGACGATGCTCGCTCCTGGCGCAATCGCGCCAACGATTTCGGCATCCAGCATCACCTCGACGTCGGCGTCGCGATTCTGACCAGGCGTCGTGCTCGCGCCGTCGACGGAAACCACGCTCACCGTTTGCGCCTTAATGCCGAGTCCGGAAAGGTAAGCGGAAAAGTCGGTTTGGCTGAAGCCGCCGCCGAGCTCGATGATGCCGACGCACTGACCGGTTCCATCCACTCCACGCGGGAAATCGTAAAGCTGCGCAACTTGCGGCGGGGTAAACGACGCATCGGCTTGCGATGCGATACGGACGCGGGTCGACGCCTGTGGACGGTTATCTAAGCCGACGACCGCCTCGACGACGTCGGCAAGATCGGCCGGCACGCTGATGCTTCCCTGCCGGCCGCGGTAGGTGCCGTCCGCTCCTTCGCAGCGTTTTAGTGTGACGCCAAAAGCCGCGTTCATTTGCGCCACGTTACCCCGCAGAATCACGCTACGCCGGGCAGCGCTGCTTTCGACGACGCGCAATCCGTGGGCGCGGGCAAACGCCTCGACCTTTTCGAGATCAGCCGGATCGGCTCCATAACGATCGGTAAGCGCCTCGCGCGAAATCGCACCCGGCGGCGGGAGGCCCGGATGCTTCGAGCGGACGACGACCGTCGCCGTGGCCTCTTGGGCCGGATCCGCATCGCCGAGCACGCGCCCTGGGTAATCGGGGCGTTCGCTGCCCGGTACTATCCATCGATCGCTCACCAACGTCTCCTTTGCCTATCGTTTAGTTCCAAACTCACAACTTCGTATCGCGCCCCACGTCACTCGAGCGCAAACCCGCGAGGGTCTCTCGCCCAATGCCGAGACCCCGCGCGTCTTTCGCACGAAAACGCCGCAGTGCGTCCGAGAAGCGTTTGGGCTCCGCCAGCCGGTCGAATGTCTTCTTGTCCAATGGCACGGCGGACGATTTTCCTTGCCCGGATTGCGACGTTTTAGCCATGTTATCGGCTTCTACAACACCGCTCCGTTCACCGGGGCTGCGCCCGCTGCAGCGCAGCCGTCAAAGCTTGCGCCGCAGCTTCTACTTCGGCGTCCGTGCCGTTGGTGAATCCGAGGGCGAAGCCGTAGCAGTCCGCACGTTCGATACAGAGGCTCGAGAGCGCGACGAGGCGCTGCCCCTCGAGCGCCCGCGACAGCGCCCGGTCGTCAAACGGTTCGTTCGCGATGAGGGCGATATGCAGTCCAACTTGCATCGGGCCGCAGGTGAACGCGTCGCCGAGCGGCGCAAGCGCCTGTGCTAGGATCGTACGGCGCCGCTCGTAGACCGCGTTCATCCGCCGAATGTGTCGCGCAAAGTGCCCCTCGTGCAGAAACGTTGCCAGCGTCGCTTGCGCCGGTAACGAAAGACCAAGGCTCGTACTCGCGCGCGCGGCCCGAAAGATGCGTGCCAAATGTGGCGGAACGATTAGATACCCGGTGCGTATGCCGGGTGCCAGCGTCTTGCTGAAGCTCCCGATGTAGATGACGCGTTCATCGCGGTCGAGGCTCTGCAGCGCGGGCAACGGTCGCGCGCGGGCATTGAACTCGCTATCGTAATCGTCTTCGAGAATGTAGGTGTCATAGCGTTTGGCCCACGCGAGCAGCTGGAGGCGGCGCGCGAGCGGCAGCGTGCCGCCCATGGGAAATTGATGCGTTGGCGTTACGAAGGCGCAGCGCGCTTGCGCCGGCAGCGCGCCGGTTTGCACGCCGTCACGGTCGACTCGCACCGGATGGAGCCGCAGGCCGTGCGCCTCGAACGCCGCGCGCGCGAGCGAATAGACGGGGTCTTCGATCGCAATGGTATCGCCGGCGCGGGTGAGCACGATGCTGGCGAGGTGCATCGCAGCCTGCGCGCCTTCGACCACAACGATCTGCTCGGGTCGGGCATTGATACCGCGAAACTGGCGTACGTGCACGGCGATCGCATCGCGCAGTAGACGCAAGCCGCTTGCAGGTCCGTAGCCGAGATCGTAGGTTCCGTCGTGAGCACGACGGGCGGCCCGGCGCCAGGCGGACGCTGGAAAAAGCGCGAGCGCCGGCATGCCGGGGCGCAGCGGTCCCTCCCCGGCAGCGGTTTCGAAGTGCGATCGTAAGGCGCCGATGCGGCGCGCGCCGTCGGGCACCGGAACCTCGGCGTGCGGCTGCAACTGCCGGCGTTCGAGGCCGGCCGCGGCAACAAACGTGCCCGATCCGGATCGCGCTTCGAGATACCCCTCTGCGGTGAGTTGCTCGAAGGCGAGGGCCACGGTGTTGCGTCCGAGCCCCAGGCGCTTTGCGAGTTGCCGAGAGCCGAGCATCTTGGTGCCCGGTGCAAAGCTTCCCGTCTCGATAGCCTGGCGGAGCCTGCGTACGAGCTGCACGGCCAGCGGTTCCCCTGCGCTGCGGTCGGGGAAGAGAGGCTCCAAGCAAAGCGGCTCTCTCATAAAAGCTTCAAGTGGCACGTTACAGGGAGCCGCTCCTGCCCTAGAATCGTCGCATGCACCTATTTGCTCTGATCCTGGCGCTGGTCGTCACCCCGGCCCACGCCTTCGATTACCAATTCGGCACCTGGAACGTTCACGTATCGCGGCTCACGCGCGATGCCGCGGGTTCGACGAAAT
>DATHOO010000068.1:0-9907 GCA_035484815.1 Candidatus Acidiferrales bacterium | reverse complement strand
GACGACTTTCCCTTTAACCCGTACTCGGCGATGCAGTACGTGGCCACGGGTCCGGACTGGAAGACCGACATGAGCGTGCCGGCCACGAACGTCTTGAGCGATCTTGCGAACGGCAATCTCAAGCCGGTTTCGTGGGTGCTTTCCGCCGAGCCGAACTCCGACTTTCCGGGTAACGGCGGTGGACCCCAGTGGGTAAGCTCGATCGTTCAAGCAGCGCAGAAGAGCGCGTATTGGAAGCACGTCGCGATTGTTGTGATCTGGAATGATTCGGGTGATGGCAATTTCTACGACAGCGTGGCGCCGCCACAGCTCGACCCGATGGGTCTTGGCTTCCGCGTGCCGATGATCGTGGTCTCGCCCTACGCCAAGCGCGGCTACGTCTCGCACACGCAGTACGAGTTCGGCAGCATTCTGAAGTTTATCGAGGAGAACTGGAATCTTGGCTCGCTGGGATCGACCGATCAGCGCGCCAACAGCATCGGCGACGTCTTCGACCTCTAAAGAGCAAAGGTATCTGCGCGGCGGCTCAGCGTTTCCCGAAGGTCACGAGCGTCTTCGGAGGGATCAAGCAGAAGAGCGTGCCGGAGCCCGAGGTCGCATCGGTTAACTCGACGCCCGCAAGCGCTGCTTTCTTCAACTCGATGTTGGCACGACCGATCGCGCGACCGATCGTCGCGCTCATCGTCGGTTCGTGGCCGACAAGCACGATGGTCTTCATATCGGCCTGCGCTGCGATGATCTCGGCGAGCCGATCGTTGTTGAAGCCGCCGGCGAGGCGGGCGTCTTCGACCAGCTGGTCGCGCAGGCCGAGCCGCTCGGCCAGAATCTCGGCAGTCTGCTTCGCGCGCAGCAGCGGGCTCGTGACGATGCGCTCGATGCCGAGCGAGAGATCGTCGATTGCTCGAGCCTCGCGCTCCATCCGTTCGCGCCCCTCGCGTGTTAGCGGCCGGTCGAAGTCGCACCCCTGCCATTCATCGGGCTCGACGGCGATGCCGTGCCGCAAGAAATAGCACTTCACCTTATGGGACTACGTCGTACGCTCCCGACTGTCATCCTGCACTCGTCGAAGGACGAAAGAGCGAGGGTAGGAACCACGCGGTCATGGGCAAGAGGTGGCAAACTCGCCTGATCCACCCTGGCGTGAAGGCGCCCGATGCTTACAACTCGCTGGCCGTGCCGGTCTATCGCGGTTCGACGACGCTCTTTTCGTCGGCGTCTGCGGTGACCGATGCATGGGACCAAGAGCGCGCCGGTTATACGTACGGACTCTACGGAACGCCGACGTCGCTGGAGCTCGCCGCGCGCCTCTGCGACCTCGAAGGGGGCCGGCGGACGATCTTAACGCCCGGCGGCCAGTCGGCGATCTCGCTCATCGACTTCGCGTTGTTGCATGCGGGGGATCACGTGCTCGTGCCGCTGAGCGCGTATCGCCCGAATCGCCAGCTCACCACCTCCCTACTCGCGCACTTCGGCGTCGAGGCGACCTTCTACGACCCCCTCGCGGGCGCCGCAATCGCCGATCTGATAAAACCAAACACGCGACTCGTCTGGACCGAGAGCCCGGGTTCGGTCACGATGGAAGTGCAGGATGTGCCGGCAATCGCCGCAGCCGCACATGCACGCGACGTCGTCGTCGCGCTCGATAATACGTGGTCGGCCGGCGTGCTCTTCGACGCCTTCGCCCACGGCGTGGACGTCACGATGCAAGCCCTCACCAAGTATGTCGGCGGTCACAGCGATCTGCTCTTGGGTTCGATCACCGTCCGCGACGACGAGCTCTTCCGGCGGTTGGGCGCCGCGCGACAGGTGATCGGTTGCGCCGTATCTCCAGATGAATGCAGCCTCGCGCTGCGCGGGCTGCAGACGCTCGCGGTGCGGTTAAGTGCAATCGAGACGTCTGCGCTCGAAGTGGCCCGTTGGCTGGCAGGCCGGCCTGAAGTCGAGCGGGTGCTCCACCCCGCGCTTCCCTCCTGCCCCGGACACGAGTTCTGGCAACGTGATTTCGCCGGCTCGTCCGGCGTTTTTTCGATTGTGCTCGCACCCGGGCCGTCATGGGAACGTGTCTGCGGCTTCGTCGATGCGCTGCAGCTCTTCGAAATCGGCTACAGCTGGGGCGGCACGACGAGTCTCGCCGTCGCCTATACGATGGCTCCGGTGCCGAATCGGCCCCGATACGATCACCGCCTCGTGCGGTTGAGCATTGGCCTGGAATCGACCGACGATCTCATTGCCGACCTCGCGGCTGCGCTCCCGATGTTGCGTGCCTGATGGGAAGCAAAGCCAAAGGCGTGGCTTACGAGTTTCGCGTGCGTTACTCGTAATCCGGCGCGAAGTAATCGTCGGGGAATTGATGCATGAAGAACTTCGGCGGCAACGGCGCCTTGATCGGCACGAATTTGTGCGGGCTCTGCGTAAAGTCGAAGCAATCGTCGGCCGGAGAGTTCGCGCGCTTATCGGCCGGTGCCAGCTTCCCGAGACCCCACAGGTCTTCCGCGAAGCGGAGCACGCTGGCGGTTTCGTACTGAACGTGCGAAACGTAATTGACCTTACTATACGGCGAGAGGATGACGAGCGGAACGCGGAAGCCCAAACTGTCCCGGTTCAAATACGGCGGGGGGACGTGGTCGTACAATCCGCCCCAATCGTCCCATTGGATAAAGATCGCCGTTGAATCCCAGAATTTGCTGTTTCCGACGGCATTCACTAGGGCCGACACCCACGAGGGGCCGTAACCGCTGGGGCAGTTGACGTGATCGGAGTCGTCGCAAACCGGCGTTATCCAGGTGAAGTTGGCGAGGTAACCCTGGCGTACGTCGGTGATGAACTTCCAGTTCGGCGAGATGACGTCTTTCTTCCAGTCGGGACCTTTATAAATGTGTTTGATCGCCTCGTAGCTCGACCAGGTCCCGCCATCTCCGCTCGACGCGCTGCCGTAGTGGCTTGCGTAAAAACGCCACGAGAGTTTGGCCTTATCGAGTTCGTCGCCTAGCGTCTGATAGTCGAAGCAGGCCGGCTCGTAACCACCGATCGTGCGATGCTGGGTGATGGTGGACACCTCAATCCCGCCGTTCTCGCAGCCCCAATAGAAGCTATCGGGCAAATCGACCGCCCAGTTGGCTTGCGCAGCGATGATGTACTGGTGGGCGACGAAACTCTCATCGAGCTGCGACTGGAACATTTTGTCGGCGAGCACCCCTTCATGCGCCATATCGAAGTATGGCTTCGAGTCCTTGTGAGGAACGTACACGTACTCCGGATACTTGATGCCGCTCGGGCCGCCGCCGTTGAGCTCGTTGTTGAATCCATTCATGCGGCAGTGCGTGCCCGGCAACGGGCCGGTCCCGTTGCAGGCGGCGAACATCGCCTCGGCCGAGTGATCGATCACGTAAAACGCTGCGAGGTTGACCGGCTTGAGATCGATCGTTTGTCCGGTCGAGATCTTTCCCTTATCGACGGTATCCGCGCCCGGATAGCCCTGGAAGAGGTTATCGAAGCTGCGGTTCTCTTGCACGATGTAAACGATGTGCTTGATCTTTCCCGCCCCGGTTGCGTTGAGCGTCTCGAGCGGCGCGCCGTTCTGCATATATGGCAGCGACCCGTGAGAGCAACCGGCAAGCGCGGCCGCCGCGGCACAAATAAATAATCCACGACGACCAAAGCGTGATGGACTCATGTAAGCCTTGTCCTCTCTCATACGAAGCTCCGCGCAGGACAATTCGCACTTCGGGGGAGCCCTCCCCCGTACGAACCGGTGGGCTCGCCAGCCTCGAATCCGAGCCCGGCAGTGAGCCGGGACCCGGCTGGCGAACGATTGCCTTGTCCGGAGGTGGGATAACGTGAGAAAGCTCGCATTTTTCGTTTCGATAATCTTTGCACTTGGCGCGCCGGCGCCGGCGCAGACGTCGACGCGCCATTTGGTCTATCAGTTCGGCTACAACACGGCCGTGGCAACATCGGGCCAAGGCACGGGGACCACGACGATCGACATCAAGGGAGTGGCCGCAGACGGCGGCGTGCTCATTAGCGGCCAGGATTATTGGTGGAATACCGCCCGGCCTCGCGCGACAAACACCTGCGAAGTCTACGCGACCGGTAACGTTTCGTGTTCGGAGCGCCCCTATGCAATATCGCCGATTCAGCTGACGCTTTTTCCGTTGCTGGCGCACGGCGTTTTCAAGCAGCTCAACGCCGCCGGAACCTCGAGCTGGACGCGTAACTACTCGGTGAGAGCCGCGATAATCCCCGGTGCTTCAAACGGATTCGCGGGCAACCCGTACACGTGGAAATGTTCGTATCACATGACGGGACAAGGGCCCATCAAGGGCGCAGCGCCGCTCATCCTGATTTTGGCGGACGGCACGCTCGACCAGCAGAGCGGGCGCTATCTCAAGGCCACCTCCAAACAGCGGATCGTCTACGATCCCCAAGCCAAAATCCCCGCGATCGTTCGCGACGTGCGCACCCATCTACCCCAGCGCAATGTCTACAACAACGACCTCGTCGAGGTGAAGCTGATCAAGGATTCGCAGGGGCGGCACTGACGCGGCTTCAGCCTTTTTTCACACCTCGCCGGTACCATCGGGCGAAACGCTAGCAAGGGGGGGGAAGACAAGATGGGTGAGTCGCTGCAGCCGGTAAGCCGAGCTACGTTCGTTCGGAGCATTGTCGTCCTGCCGGCGCTGGCTAGCTTTGCCTACGGCGCCGCCGGCGCCCAGGCATCGAAGGTCTCGCAGGCCTCCATGCACTACCAAACGACGCCGAACGACGGCAAACACTGCTCGGACTGCAAGTTCTTTGTCCCGGCGCAGGACCCCAACGCAAGCGGCACCTGCCAGATCGTCGACGGGTCAATCTCACCCAACGGCTACTGCCAGGCGTTCGCCGCGAAGTCCTGAGCTACGTTTCCCATCGTTGACAAGGGGCGCAGCGCGCGCCCTCTTTGATTTGATCCCGGCCGGCGATAAAAAGGTGAGCCAGCCAAAATGGAACCAAGCTGACGGCAGAGAAGCAGACCCTACGCCCTGGAGAATTTGCAAAAAATGCGGCAAAAAAGCCGTTTTTGTTTGGAAGTCCCTGGGAACAACCCAATCTGTGTCGGACTCCTCAGAATCCGACAGTGAGAATTTCACTTGTAAAATGAACGGAGCAGTTTTTCCTCAATGAAAATCTCGAACTTAGCTAAGTATGCGATTGGTATAACGACCGGCGCCGCCATGCTTGCGGCATGCAGCAGCAACGGCGGATCGTCTCTCGCACCCTCCGGCGCAACGGGCAGCATGCCCATGATCTCGCACGTCGGAAAGCTCACGATGGTGAACGGCGTACTCATGACGGCCGCGCACCCGAATCTGGCCGGACTTCGCGGCGGCCTGATCACACCCGACAAGCATCACAAAAAGAAGGCCGGCGATCAGTTTATTTCCGATTTCGGCAACGGCGTGGTCGATGAATTTGATTATCCGAAGAGCGACTCGTCCATCGGATCGATCAGCGGCATCTCCGAGGCTCAAGGCGAATGCACCAACGTGCTGTTCGGCAGCGGAAAGAAGACCTTCTGGGTAACGGCTTCGGGCAGCCTCACAACCGACGAGTTCAAAGTCGGCGGCAGCAGCCCGATCAAGACCCTGAACGCTCCTTCGGGCGACACGCCGGTAGGATGCGCCATCGACCCGAAGACGGGCAACCTTGCTTCAACGATCATCAACAATGGCGCGGTGGTCATCTACACGAAGGCTAGCGGAGCAGGCACGGTGAGTCAGTCGCCGTTGATCGAAGCGTTCTTCGCCGGCTACGACACGGGTAGCAACCTCTACGTCGACGGCTTCAACAACCAAGGCGAGTTCGGCTTAGTGGAGCTCAAGAAGGGCAGCAGCACCTGGCAGACGCTCTCGCTTAGCAACTCGATCGAGTTCCCGGGCAACGTGCAGTTTGACGGCAAATACATTACCGTTAACGACCAGGAAGCTCACGACATCTTCGGCTACACCTGCAGCGGCACGAGCTGCACCCTCGAGCAGACCGTTTCCCTCTCGGGCTCCAGCGACTGCGACCAGACCTGGATCGCGAAGGGCTACGCCATCTGTCCGGATGCCGGCAACGTTGACGGCGAAATCTACAAGTACCCGGCAGGCGGCAGCCCCGTTGCCGTCCTCACGGCTTCGTTCTCGGAGCCGCTCGCTGCTTCGGCTGCAACAAAGTAGAATCTACCTAGTAGAATCTAGCTAACAGAATAACCAGTAGTACAGCGCGGGCTCGCCTCGGCGAGCCCGCGCATTTAATTTCCCACTGCCGATTTCAAACGCCGTAGCGCGTGTCATCCCACAGGGCAGAGATCTTCGCAAGGTAACGGCGCAGCTCGTCGATTCGCTTAGGCTCGAGTTGCCGGATGCGCGAAGCCGGCATTCGCTGATCGCGGCGCCAGACTCACGGGCGCTCAGGAATTGCAACCCTATGGTTGCACTTTGAACTGCCCTTCCAGAATTAGGACGCAGGTGCCGCCGATCCGAACGCGATCGCCGCGGGCTTCGACCCAAAGCTCGCCGCCGCGCGCGGAAAGCTGCCGCGCGAAGAGCTTGCTTTTCTCGATTACGCCTGCCCAAAAAGGTGTCAACACGCAGTGGGCCGAGCCGGTAACGAAATCTTCACCGACGCCGTACTTTGGGGCGAAGTATCGCGAGACGAAATCGCAATCACCGGCGAAACCCAGCGCGGTGACCACGAGCGCCGAGAACGGCAACGTAGCGATCGCTTCTAGGTTTGGGCGCAGATCACGAACTTGACTCGCATCGTGCAGCACGGCCATTCCGCGCTCGCCTTCGGCGGCCCAGAGCGCGGCAGGCATGACGCCAAGCGCGACAGCGACGCTCTCCGGCGCGCGCTCGCTGCGTATGCGTAAAGCCGGGAAATCGAGGGCGAGGCGCTGGCCATCGCGCTCGACCGCGAGCCGGCCCGCGCGCGTATTGAAGTCGACGCGCTCGCGCTGCGGTTCCAAAACGTTGAGCAGCACGTGGCCGGCGGCCAGGGTCGCATGTCCGCAGAGCTCCAACTCCGCCGTGGGGGTGAACCAGCGCAGCGCAAAATCGCTGCCGTCGGGCGTCACGAATGCCGTGGCGGGCAGATTGTTCTCGGCGGCGATGGCCTGCATCGTTTGTCCGTCAAGCGGCCGCTCGAGGCAGCAGACCGCGGCGGGATTACCGCGGAACGGCTCGCGGGTGAATGCGTCGAGGTGATAGAGCGGAATCGTCACGCGCCGATGACGCTATTCGGTATCTACTGGGATCGTAGACGGCTTCTTATGCATAAAGTAACTGCGTGAGCGACTCGATGGAATTTGCTGGAACGGGCGCGGGGTTTGCGTAAAGTCGAAGGAGTCGCCGATGCTCGTCGCGCGAGCGTCGGTCTTCCCTAGGCTGCCGAGATTGAACGTGTCTTCGACGAACTTCAGGATGCTCCCGAACTCATACTGCGTGTGCGAGATGTAGCCGCCCTGGCTGCTGGTTCCTTTGACGGCATAGGGTGAGATCACGAGCATCGGTACGCGAAAGCCGAGTCCGCCCCAGTGATCGGTCAGCGGGGGAGGGACGAAGTCGTAGAAGCCGCCCCAGTCGTCCCAAACGACGATGATCGCAGTGCTCGACCAATAACTACTCTGGCCTATCGCATTCACGAGACTGGCTACCCAGGACGGTCCGGTATCACCGTCGGGACCCGGATCGGGGTGATCCGATTCGGGACGGTCCGGAATGACCCACGAGACCGCCGGGAGCTGATTGTACGTGAGGTCGTCAAAAATTTGCGTGTTGGAATCGGTGACGTTCGTACCCCATTCCGAGCCGTAGCGAACAACGCTAATTGCGTCGAACGCGTTCCAGAGCACGCCCTCACCCCCGATCACGGGCGGGGAGTAATACTTCCAAGAAACGCTTTGCGCGTCGAGCAGATCGCGTAGCGTCGTGTACGATGGGCCGAAGCACGGGTACGGTCCTTTGTCCTTTAAGAACTGTAAGTTGCCCGACTTTGGAACGTACTTGAGCTCGCTGGTTATGGTGCCTGGCGGCGCATCGCAGCCCCAGGGTGTGCTGTTAGGAGTGTCAACGATGCTGAGCGTCTGCGAAACGTTGAGCATCGTGCCGCCGGCGATGAGATCTTGGTGCGCCGTGAAGCTGCCGCTGCCTTGCGTCTGGAACATGTGATCGGCCAACACCCATTGGTTGGCGATGGTAGTGTACGGCAGAATTTGCTGTGGCTTGACGTACTGATACGCGGCCTTCACCTTGCCATGGCAAGCGCCGCCAAACAGACCGAAGCCGTCCATATTTCCGCCGTCAAGATTCTTGAGAAATCCGTGATATCCGTGGCCGAAATCGCAGCCCTCGGACAAGTTGGCCGGTTTGAGCGGCACGGTCTCATCTCCGCTTGGGCAACCGCTGCTGCTGCTGCGGTGGTTGTGCATCGGACGCAGCCCCCCGGGCACCTTCATGCAACCTATCGTCGTGGCGTCGGCGCCGGGGTATGTGGCGAAGAAGTCGTTAAACGTGCGATTCTCCTGCACGATGATCACGACGTGCTGGATTAAGCTAGAGCCGCCGGTACCGTGATGGTGCGAGGCATGTGGCAGCGGGAGCGCTCCCGTGCTGTTCGTTCCTCCGGGTCCGCCTCCCGAGCATGAAACAACGCTGAGAGCGGCGCTAAGAACCGCCAACAGCGCGTAGGGAGCCTTCGGCCGCCCTCGCACCAACATAACGCCTCCTCGACCCGTCAAGGACGGATCACGAACCCCGAAAAGAGAAGGAGGAACCTTCACTTGGAGAGGTTCGATTCCTCTTATGCGTGGCGTTCGCTTAATTGAGCCGTAAGTCCGATCGCCGCAATGGCCGCGGCGACAAACGCAAGCAGCGCCGATGCAACCATTGCGCCGCGGAATCCCAACAGATACGAGGGTGCGGCGGTAACGACAATGCCGAGCACGGCGACGCCGATCAGCCCTGCCGTGCGTGCAACCGCGTTATTGATGCCCGACGCTACTCCCGCGTGCTCGACGCCGACCGAATTCATCACCGTCGTCGTCAACGGAGCGACGAAGAGTGCGCCGCCTAACCCGAGAATAGTCGCGGCCGGAAAGAACGTCGTCCAGTACGATCCGTCGGTACCCGGCAGAGCGAACGCCAGAAAGCCGAGAGCGGCAAGAGTTCCTCCGACGACGAGCGGAGTTCGAGCGCCGATGCGCGCGACCAAACCGCCTGACCAACGTGACAGGACCACCATGATGGCGACGAAGGGAAGAAGCGCGGCGCCGGCCGCCGTCGGCGTGTAATGATGCACGTTGATGAGCACGAACGGCACAAAGTAGAGGCTTCCACCGAGCGCCGCGTAGAGAAAGAACGTATAGATATTCGCGACGCTGAAGGGCCGCGACGCGAAGAGTTCGTAGCGCATCATCGGATCGGGAATCCGACGCTCGAAGAGGACGAACGCGCAGAGCAGGACGAGACCCGAAATCGCGATTGCCACCGCCGTCGCCGTAATGCGCCCGCCGTTCATTTCGATCAGCCCATAGACGAGTAAGCCCAGCCCGGCGGTGGCCAAGGTAGCGCCGCCGATGTCGATTCGTCGATCGGCCGTGTCGTCGCGGCTTTCGGGAACGCGCAGCGCAAGAACGAGCAGCACGGCGACGGCTATTGGCAGGTTGATTAAGAAGACATAACGCCATGAGAACTCTTGCGTCAACCAACCGCCGATGATCGGTCCCGCCGCGGAGGTTAACGCCGAGAAACCCGACCACAAGCCGATCGCTTTCCCACGCGACTGCGAATCGTACGCAGCGCTGATCAGCGCGAGACTCCCGGGTGTCGAGAGCGCCCCGCCGATGCCCTGCAGGCAACGCGCGGCGATGAGCATCACGATGCTG
>DATHOO010000067.1:0-12909 GCA_035484815.1 Candidatus Acidiferrales bacterium | reverse complement strand
GCCATTCCTTGTGACATAACATTCGATCTGGAAGGCAATCTTCTCGTGTTCGAGTTCTACGGTGGCGTTTTTGTCTACGCTCCGCCCTTTAACGGTCCGCCCACTCGTCGGATTTCGACGATGGGCTATCCATTCTATGGTGCACTGGACAGCCGCAACGCGCACCTTTACATCGGGACGTACGGCTTTACCGCTGACGTCTACAGCTACCCAGCCGGTAGATACGAACACAGCATTCAGTTCGGCAGCCGCAAGCATCCACTAGGCGTTGTGGGAGTCGCGGTTGATCCTGCATCGGACAATTAAGCGACCGGGTAATCCGGCACGGGGCTTTCATGCGATCGCGGCTAGGCCGGGCTAGACCGCCGCCTTAAGTGCCAAGAGGCGCAGCGACGCGGGAGGCAGGCAGCTTTGAAACGACGACGAGAGACCGACGCCGGCTCAAAACGCCTCTGATGCCGAAGAATGGAGCCTCATCCGAGCCGCCTCGTGAACGACTCATAAATCGGCGAATTGCCGGATCTAGCGGCCCCGAATCATCCAAATAGAGCTTGCCGGCGTTATGGGTATGCGGGGCGGATTTTGCTTCGCATTCCAATGCTCCAAGGAGAATCTATGAAAACTACCACAGCAAGCCTACTTATTGCCATGAGCATGCTTTTCGTGAGCATGCAGCCGGGCCAGGCGCAGACTAGCATGTCCACGTCGTCGCCGATGATGACGATGCCGAAATGCGCATCCGGTGATTCAGTCGTGGGCGTCAATATGATGACGAAGATGTACATGACTCAGTCAGAAATGAAAAGCAAAATGGCCGGGATGAGCGCGACCGAACGGGAAGCGATGATGAAAAAACATGACGTCAAAATGATGTGCAAATCTCAGGCTGACGCGCTGGGTGCAAAGATGATGAAGCCTCCGATGTAGGTTACGCCGTGCGACACTCACGCAAGTCTTTGCGCGAAGACAGGCGTACCGCTCGAAGCGGTATCCAAGCGGCTCGGCCGTGCGGCGATCGGAGCGACGGCAGTACGTATCGTTTATGCGTTCTTTGACTCAAACGCTACTTATTGCTGATTGCCGCCCCGACCGGCTCGACAGTACCCGCAGCGTAATTGGTCGGCGTTCCGCCGGCCGGGAAGGCCCAGCGGTCGACCGTGCTGGTGATGGACATACTACCGAACGAGAATAGCCGCCCGCGACGTACTTGGCGGACGGAGCCAGTGTTGGCTGATCGACATCGCAGGCGGTTCCGTCGTCGTTGGAGAGGGCCGTCGTGCTGGTGACCTTGTAGGTATTACCCGAGACGGTGCCCGCGTAGGCGCAAGATTCCAGATTGCCGTCGTAGTAAGTGTTGTTGACGATGTTCGCGATTGCGACGTCGCCGAACTTCCCGTCTTTCTAGCACTACGGGCCAAAGGTCACGAGTACTGGCTGACGAATGCCCGCCGTAATAGTCTGCGCGAGCTTCCAGGAGGTCGGCGCATACACGGTCACCGAGCCGCCTCCGGCAAGTCCAGCATTGGCGACATATAGGGATCCAGTCGGCCCAAACGCTATGCTTTGTGGAAACACTACTCCCTGTCGGATCGTCGCGAAATAGTTGCCGCTTCCCGGTGCGTAGATGGAAATATCCCCTTCACTTCCTTCATACTCGAGATTCGATACGTATAGGTTGCGATATCCATCGAAGGCGAGCGAAGTCGGCTGATGGATGCCGCTGGCGATGGTTCTAAAAGGCTTCGTGCTACCCGGTGCATAAGCAGTAACGTGATTCTCGCCGGAGAAGTCGCTCAAAACGTACAAGTTCGTAGAGCTATCGAACGCAAATGCCTTCGGACGATAGATGCCGTCAATTATCGTGTAGAGAAGCGCATTCGTGTACGCGCTATACACGGTTACACTTCCCCCTCCTCCGCTACCCGTACTGTTTGCAACGTAGAGCTGCCCGGAGCTGTCAAAAGCTACTCGAACCGGGCGACTGATGCCCTTGGTGATCATCGACATATACTGACCGGCGTTGTTGTAGATGGCTACATTGTTGCCGTTCTTATTCGCAACGTAGACATCATCGGATGCGTTAACCGTGATGGAAACTGGACCGTTTATCTTGGTCTTTATTGTTCGAAGGAGAGAATTCTTATCCGGGGGATACTCAGTGATGGTGTTGTTTCCGGAATTCGCAATCCAGAGGTAGTTATAAACACCGAACGCGAGTGCCGCTGGTTTACTGATGCCCTTCGAAATTGTCAAAGAGGGAGTCTTGCTGCCTGCGGTATACGAAGTAACCGTGTCGTTGCCGCGATTGGCGACGTAGAGTTTTAGTGAAGGCGGCGGAAGGGTGAGTCGCGCGCTGCGAGTAGTTTTCGCGGCGTTCTGCGGCATCGCCCCTGGCCCTCCGATCGGCATCTGCAAGCGACCACAAGCGGAAAGCACTATCGCCACGGCGCCAAAGCATAGCGTATAACGGCTCAACTCTGAAAGCTGCATCTTCCTTGCTCCTTCGTCCCTAGGCGCACCGGCCTGCGGTCAGGCGCACCTACGGTGCTCAGTAGGCTATGCTACCATCGTACTACAAATCGGGAACGCCGGCCATGCACAAATTGCATTGCGGACTTGCACAAGGTTGTCCCGAGGCGCTTGTTCTGCGACCAATGCCTTCCCGATCGGCTAGAGTCGCTGGGCGCATTAACGCGACTTCGCGTCGTTTCGCTCCGATAAGGAGGCTAGCAGCGGGGTTCGAAATGTCGTACGGCGGTCCTGGCTGAACCCGCCCACTGCTGAAACGTCCGATACTATATGCGTTTCCCGATGGCCCTGCTCCGACCAGTACTGCCTAAAACGGCTCGATTCGGACCTCTCTGTTGCATTTCTGTTGCACGGAGGGCGGGTGCAAATGTCGCCGCTTCGCACCAGCAGGGCGAAACCGAACCTTCGCGATCCAAGACGATCGCACCGAGGCAGCCTAGGTGTACGCCTCGGTCGCCACCGACTACTACGCTGTCTAAGACTCAGCGGCTTGGGTAAAGATGTTCGACTGAACACCGCCTGAAAGGAAACTCATGTCTACGCCGATACCCGAACCTGACGATCCGACGCCGATTGATCCGATTCAAGACCCACCGATTGATCTACCTAAAAATAATCCGCTGGAGCGCGACTCCGATAAAGAAGGGCCGTGGCGGCCAGGAGACAGCACAGGAAGCGGGGATGAGGGCTAGAGCAGACCGACCCCGGCATGATCGTCCCACCGCGAGCCCGGTCGAATGTAGCTGCGAACCACGGCGACACTCCGGTGCCTCGTCTGGCGCAGGTTGCCCGAACAACGCGAGATCGTCCAGCCGTCACGATGGCAATTCGGTGGCAATAAGTCGTCTCCGATGCGTTATTCAGAAATCCTTCATGTTTTCCGGAAACGATCGAGCGCATGAAAAAGCGCTACCTTATAATTTTGGCAAGCTGTGTACTCTCGTCGTGCCAAGGCGCCCCCGGAACGATGTCCGCTTCGAGCGCTCCGCCGACGTCCGTCGTGCCGCACGCTGCAGCGCAGGCTCGGCCGTCGGTCGGACGCGCATCGTGGATGGAGCCCGATGCGAAGAAGAAGGAGCTGATGTACGTTTCCGATCCGATCAATTGGGACATCGCTGTCTATGACTACCACTCGCGCACGCAGGTCGGCATGCTTTCGACCGGGCTGGATTATCCAGAGGGCATGTGCGTGGACAAAAACGGGAATGTCTGGGTCGCTAATAGCGGCGCGTACAACATGCTCGAGTTCCCACACGGGGCGAAGACGGCAATCGCGACCCTCGACGATAACAGTTACGAGCCGGTGAGCTGCTCGATCAATCCAAAAAACGGCGACCTTGCAGTCGGCAATATCTTGTATTTTCGCGAAGGCTTAGAGGGTAACGTAACGATCTTCAAGGGTGCTGCGGGAACGGGAACCGCCTACGGGGTCGCCGCGATGTATTCATACTACTTCGTGGGATACGACGGCAACGGCAACCTATTCTTCGACGGTACGAATTCACAGCCAGGAACGAACGGTCAGTTCGAATATGCCGAGCTGCCAAGTGGAAGCAGCACGCCGCATTCGCTCACACTTGCCGGCGGCTCGGTGAGCTTCCCCGGCAACGTTCAATGGGACGGAAAAGAAATCGCAGTCGGCGATCAATCGAATGCCGTGATCTATCAAACCTCGGGCAGCCAGATCGTTGGCCAAACGCCCCTTACAGGCTCCTCTGACGTCGTGGGTTATTTTATCAAAGGCAAGACGGTTATTGGGCCGGACGCGGGCAACGACAGAGTGGAGTTCTTCCACTATCCGGCCGGTGGTAAAGCCTACGAGACGATAACGCGGCCGGCGCAACCAACCGCAGTGGTCATCAGCAAATAATCACGGCCACCACTCAGTCACTATGCGGTGGCGCTTGGCGGGTGAGCTCTCGATAGGTGCGTCCTATCGTCCGACGCGACATCCAGTCGCCATAGTGGGCGGTGATCTCCCAAGCTTCGGAAATCCGCCGCACCGCTGCCCGATGCTCGTCGCGCTGCTCGAGCTCCATCGCCGCAACGCGCGAGCAATAGGCGGCGCGAATCGGATCTCCGGTTACGAGGGCGCCGACGTTTCTGTTGTCTACTGGGAAGGCGGCTGACGCGGTTCGCGCCGCCGTCTCCCGCGCCAAAATGGCGTACTCTATTTGCGATTCGTCCGTGTCGGCAGCCGAAGCGTTCCTCGCACTAGGAGGTGCCGCGTCGGGTAACAGCTTTGCGGCATCTTCAAGCCGGCCGGCATCGAGCAATGCTACAACGAGATTCAGACGAATGAAGCGCGCCGTTCGGCCTTCGGGCAATGTGTTGGCGACGGCAAGCGCCGTGCGCGCATAATCCTCGTTCCCATCGTCACGCGCGACGATCATCATGGAGGCAAGCAGGCTGCCGACTTGCGCTACCTCGGAAAGCCAACCGTTTGCCAACGACGTCGAATAGTTTCCGACCAGTGCGGTCTGCGCGCGCGGCGTCACACCTCGCACGGTCCAATCGACGCGAGCCGTCAGCAAGCGTAAGTTGAACTGCTCGGATACCGGAAGATTTGGGACGCGTTCGCCCAACGCGATCGCTGCTTCGGCTGCGCGGATCGCGCTGCGCCGATCGTATGATGCGGCGGCCTGCCGGTACTTGGCGATCAGAAGGCGTGCCGCCAAGCGAACCATCCACCACCGTATTCCGGGCTCCAACGCGATGTCGGAAATGTCCGCGTTCAATTGGATCGTTCGCGAACGATTCGGCCGAGTTTCGAAGAGCTCGTCGAGAAGCATCATCGTCAGCCTGCCGAGACTGCTGGCTTGCACGCGCGGGTTGGAGTATGACGAACGCGCTGCTGCAAGGAAGTCGATAGCGGAAGCCGGGCGCGCTTGATGGTGTAGCTCCGCGCCGAGCGCGGCGAGCATAAACCGCTCCAGGTCGGTAGCCTCTGCAAGCATGTGTCCGAGGACGGTGGTCCCGGCCTCGGGTCGACCGACGGCGAATAGCCGGGCGGCGTGATTACAGAGCGCTTCGACGAACGAAGCCTCGCTGGGCCCAGCCGGTTCGGTGCCAACGAGATGTCGCAACGCACGAGCCCATGCGGCGTGGCGTTCTCGAAACAGTTGCCGCGTGGAGAGGCCAAGCTCCGCTGCAACCTCGGCGAGAGCACGCCGCCTTAGCGTGCACTCCACCAGAGCTGTCGCCTGTCTGATCCCCCGCCGATGGTTTCCGGACGCGCGATCCTCTTCTTCGATCGATCGAGCGGCAGCCGCCAGGCGCGCCCGAAGGTCCGCCATCGTCAGGCGTCCTGCAGCAAGCGCCGAACCCACGTAAGGGTTGCGCAGCAGCTCCCGTTCGTCAAAGAAGTGACGAAAAAGGTGGCGGGTCGCACTTTCGCTCGAAAGAGCTGGATCCGTGCGCGGCATCAGGTCCGCTTCTATGTCGCGGTGTCATCCTCCGGTCTTGCACCTACGACCGCCGTTGCTGCTCTGACCGAAGAGGATCAGACACATAGTCAACGGCAGCGCACACTGCCGCAGGCTGCGAGCAATGATGCCGTCACGCTGGCGCTGAGCGGCAAGCAACAAAAGCAAAGAGCTAAAGATTTCAGTGCTGCAGGTTTTGAAGATGCTCAAGCATGACGTGATGCCAGCGGAATCGCACTCTAACCTTACCGTTATGACTTCCTACCGAATACGTCATGATGTGGGGGCCAAAGCTAACGCATCCTCCTTCCATCTGCGGATGCGCGCCCTGCCCCGATACGGTTCCGGAAATTACCTTGCCGGTTGACTTAATGCTAAAATTCTCCGAAAACTTCCACGGCTCGTTGCTGGTAGCATTCCAATTTCCGCTTGCCGTAAAGGTCCCGGAGAAAGGGCCTGAGGCTTTGCCGCTGGTGTGAAAGACGCAATTGCAGCCATAGTTGTTTCCAAAACACGTTTCCTTGACGCGGCGCGTGTAAAGGAACTCAGTAGTAGACGAAGCGACGGAGTCAGGTTGGTTTGCGCTTGCGGCGTACTTCCCCATTGCCCCTGGTGCGCTGATCGGCGGCGGCGATCCGCCGCAGCCCGACAGCAATGCAGCAGCTACGCACGTGCTTAGCGCATAGCGGCCCAAATCCAAGCTCTTCATGTTAGGTTGCTCCTCGCCGGGTAAATGGATCGGCGACTAAAGACGTTCGGCGCGCGCCCTCAGTTTCCGGCTTTCGCCATTGCAGGAACCCGACCCAATGCCGCGCGTGAGGCGTCTGCAATCCGCCCCGGTCGTGCGCGGCATTCTTAGGAGAGGATAGGCCCGCAGCTTTGGCACCGTCGGTGTGCGCCATTAGTGCGTGGATGGAATCGTCTGCGAATCGTGAATCGAAGGTCCTTGCTACTCGACTACGGAGGAAAGAAGATGGGTGAAGGCTCTAAGTTTAAAGTGACAGGGATGGACCTTAGCGGATACATGGTTAAGGAAGCTCCTCGTGCCATCGGCTTTTATCGCGACGTGCTGGGATTGGAACCTGTGTCGGTCTATCCCGAAGACCGCGGGGCCGAATACGTGCTCGCAGATGGGACGACGTTTGGGTTGTGGGGAGGCGGAGGACGAGTGATGCCATTCCAGCCGAGCAATGGCATTCTATTCGCAGTTGACGACTTCGAGGCGGCGGTCGCTGACATGGGACGGCGCGGCATTCCGATAATCATGCGAACGGAGACACCAAGCTGTTTTCTGGCAATGATTCACGATACAGAAGGCAATATAGTTACCCTTCATAAGCGAAAGAATCAAGTCTAGCGAAGTGACCGGCGTTGGGCCGATGCTTAAATCGCTCCCACGTCAACGTTGGTCAAGGGCCTTGAGCTTGGTGGAGATGCGAGCCACCGCCTTCGGCGTCGGCGAGCGTCTCAATATACGCTCGCCGACGAGGACTCTTCGTGACCGGCCCCCTGGTATTAGATACCCTTTTGGCCGGGGTATAACGCGACGTCGTAGTTGTTTTGGAGGGGCGGGCCAATGCGCGAGCAGCAGCTGTACACTCGCAATTGCTTGCCGCCAGGCCAGGACCAGGAAATGCCGACGGGCCCGTCTTGAGTGGTGTCCGTCGCACCGAGGACGATCCGGCCCTCCCTGGTAACAGCGATGCCTTCTGTGGCTGTGCCGGTCGCGATTGACTGACCGGTCGGCGAACCGTTTTCGGTGTATTCGGTGATCGTGTGAGCAATGAGGTCGGTGACGAGTAAGTTGCCGGCGTTGTCCGGCTTGATGCCGCCGGGAGATTGCAAGACGATACCGAGATCCTTCGCGCCCTTCGATTTGCCGTGTGGAAACTCGATGACGGCGCCATCACCAACGGACTCGCCGGTCAAGAGCGCTACAAAGACGTTGCCGGCGGTGTCGCACGTTAGGAACGGATTTCGGAAGTCCGCCGTATAATCGAGGTTGCCCGTCGGCGTTGTGCTGCCATGCGCGTAGACCTGGATGCTGGAGTGGTTGCTGCTACTGTTGTCATAAAGGTCAGCCACATAGGCCGTGCCGTCCGGACAGACCGTTACGTCAAGTGGATCACCAACCGAATCCGTGAGCGTCTTGCTTGGAGATAGACTGCCGCGTGGATATATCTGGACGTTGGTCGCGTTTGCGACCCAGAGGTTTCCTTTCGTGTCGACGAAAAGACCCTCAGGTTCCACTAAGCCGTTCGCGATCTGGCCGACCTGCTGCCCGTTCATCGTTAAGACGTCGACAACGGAAGCAGTGCCCCAACTCGACATGTATAGGAGGTGCGTCCGAGCGTCGATCGCGTGCATGAAGCCGTGGCTTGTGTTCGGCGTGAACGGTCCAAGACTCGTGACTTGTCGGGCAAACGCCTGGCCAAGCGAGTTTGTAGAGCCGGATAACGCCGGCGTTTGGGCGCTACCGCCCGAGCAGCCCGCGAGAAATGTTAGGAGCGCCGCAACGCCCAAGGCGTTGGGAGCTAACAGTGAATGGCGCACTTAGTTGTTCTCCTTCGAGAGCGGTGGGGTCACCGCGATGCCGATCGGCTGGCCGCCGACGGCGATGGTGTTTTCGGCCGCGCCGCCGGCTGTGTACTTGTACTCCTCCGCAAGTCCGGAGCCGCCGGCATCGGCAGCATAGAGATTCTTACCCGAAGCGAGTATTGCGATGCCCAATGGGGAGATCGATCCCGTCAGCGGCGTTGTCGACACTGGCTCTCCCAAAGCGCTGCCCACGGGTGGGTTGAACGTATCGACGACTTGGTTGAGCTCGTCGCAGAAGGCGATCCGGGCCGCCTTGTCGATCTGAATGCCACCCGGGAAACTAACCGTATAGACGTAGCCCAGGTTCGTGATGCTCGTAGCGTTGCAACCGCCAGTGACGAGCCCGAACGACGTCTGGTACCCTCCGTTCATGCCGTCGATGTAGAGCACGCCATTCTTGTCGAATTCAGCGAACATGACGCGCGTGAAGTTGAACGACGAATCGGAAACCGTGGCGCAGCTCTTCGCACTGCCCTTCGCGTACAACACAACGTTGCCGGTGTCGACGCGGCACTTCGGGGCATTGCAGAGGTTCGTGACCGCGACGACGCCGGTACTCGAGACGGCGACGTCGGCCGGAAACTCGTGCGTGTCGCTAATCGTCATCTTGGGCGCCCCAGTGTAGGGTGGTGCGTACACGAGCACATTCGAGCTGTTGGTGTTTGCGACGAAAAGGTCGCCGTTTTTGTCTGTCGTGATGCCCTGCGGCTGCGTCAACCCCGTGATTTGGCCGACCATTTTCTGGTTCTTACCGGCCTGGGGATAGATGTTGACGACCCCATCGGCCGCGTCAGATACGAAGATCAACGGCTTTCGGACGGCACTTGGATCCATGAAGCTCGCCGT
Source organism: Candidatus Acidiferrales bacterium (assembly GCA_035484815.1). GTDB lineage: Bacteria > Vulcanimicrobiota > Vulcanimicrobiia > Vulcanimicrobiales > Vulcanimicrobiaceae > Cybelea. Next base: position 3,511 of record DATHOO010000067.1, on the reverse strand, counting down.
CGTGACCGGCTCATGCGAGATTCGCGTGATGGTCGGGGGGAGCAGGCTGTTGTCGGTGCGACCGGTGGACGCGATTTGCCGCTGCACCGATTGTCCGCCGACGCTTGGTCCACCCGGAGAGAACTCTGTCGGCGAACTACCGCCGGAGCAGCCCGCTAGCATCGCTAGCGTAGCCGATGCGCCGAGCGCGGCACGGATTCTTCGAAAAATAGACATAAAGTCGGACTACCATTTCTACTCCCTTTGGTCTGCTCCCAGGAAAGTATCGATCATCCAACTGGTGAAGCATTCGCACAATCGCGCCTGCGATGATGTCGTCGCCGCGGGGACGATAAGTCTACGAGGGTCGAAAACGAGGCGTCAGCAGAAGAAACAAAGGTCTTGAGGGTCGCGTCCAATGGAGATTTTACTGCTGCAATTTTAGCAGTCCCAGGGATACGTCACAATCGTGGAAACCCTTAGTGAATCTACCGGCGTACCGAATCGAGCAGTTGGTGACGAGATCGTAGGCCCAATCGGCGTAAGATCGAGGTCATATGACACTCGACCGTCCGCGCTGAGATCGAGAGTCTTTCGCCGATCTCGCGATTCGACAGTCCGACGATCGCCAGCTGGGCGACGCTTTGCTCTCGTAGAGTCAGCTCAGAGGGGATCGACGCTGCCGGACCCGCGGACCCATCGGCCGCGCTACGGGTTCGGTGGGCTGAAGCACCGAGCAGTGTCGCGGCCAACTCGTAACTTGTCCATCGGAGCTTTCGAAATAAGGCAGCGGCGGCCGTTGCTTCGCGCATACATCCTTCGGCGTCGCCCTCGCGGTCTAAAACGAGGGCGTCGAAATAATGTAAGTGCGCGTTCGCCACGTCGGCGTTCGGCAGAAGCGTTCGGCGTCGCACGACTTCGCGTGCCCGCCCGAAGTGGCGCTTGTCGCCGAACTGGGCGACTGCAAGCGGCAGATCGCAAGCCTCGTCTGCGTTCTTCACGTATTCGAGAGCTTTTGCGAGCAGATCTCGAGCTTTTTGCAGCTGCTTCATTCGATGGAAGTAGCGGGCGAACGAGGAGGCGACGGGTCCGAGGCGCGGCGGTTCGCCCGACCTAAACGCGGATGCCAGAGCATCCTCGTTCGCGCAATGGCTGAGCAGATATGGGTCGTTGCACTCGATGGCGATCGGTATCCCGATTTCTGCCAAAGCTTCGAGTAAGACCGGCGGAGGATTCTCAAGGGTTGCCGCTTGGTCAACGTAGGCATGGGCCAGATGCCGGTTGCCCTGGCGGCTGAGCACTCGTGCGTATTCGAGCGAAATAGAGGCAACGTTCCAGCCGAGATTCCGATCGCGCGCCGCGCTTAACGCCTGCAGAAACAATCTGGCGGCGAGTTCGGTGCGGCCGAGCATGCCGGCGGACATGGCGTGCGAGTGGAGTATGCTCGTATACGCGTATGAATCGTGATCTTGCTCGGCGTAATGGAGCGCCTTCGCGAAGCTGTCAGACGCCATCTCGGCGTTGCCCGACGATGTGTACACTAATGCGCATACCCGATGGTAGTTGGAGATCACTTTGGGATCTTTGGGTAAGGCGTGTTCGCCGATCGCGTGCAGGTAGCGCTCCGCTTCATCGTACCGGGACAACAAATGAAGAACCAGTGCCAACGACAGCCGAGTCGCAAGAATCAGGTCGGTGTCGTTGGAAGCGGTTGCGAAATCGAGCAGTCGTTCGGAAAGTGGTACGATGTCGGCGGTTCGCGAGCATGACCAGAGGGTCCGAATCTGCTGCATGTGCAGGTGAGCGACGTCGGCCCCCGTGCCCGGCACCGCCTTCTCGAGCGGAATATTGAACCACCCATCGGCATCGGTTGCGATTCCGCGATGCAACGCGGTCGTGCCGACCTTGACCGCTAGCCGCACGTGAGCTGAGACGTCGCCTGCGGAGAGATCAAAGGCCCGTTGATAGTTCTTCAGAGCTGCGCGGTAGTCGCCGTCTGAAGAATAAGCATCCCCAAGCGTTTCTAACGCCGAGACGCCCCGTTCCATCTCGCTCTTCGTCCGAATTGCGTGTCGTCGTCGTACGGTGCGAGCGGAGGCGTCTGCCGAACACTTCGGACACGTGGATCGGCCCGCGGCAACCTTTACGGCGCAGCACGTGTGGCACAGGCCAACCGCCGCAGCGCGTCGGCGCTGCTCCAACTTGTACTCGGTCCCCGACCTCGCCACGCCTGCTTGTTTGGACAGAGACACCGCGCCACCTCTGTCAAGGGGAGGCAGCGCTAACACTAGGCCATCATTGTTTTAGCGAAAAGAAAAACACCGAAATCCCTTAAGGAATCGAGCGTTTTCGATGGTGGTCCACTGTAATGAAAAGCGCGACCGCTCAGTGAAGGGACCCGCGGCAGAGAACGCTCTCATCTGCGCGGCGCGGAGTCGTAATAAAAATGCTCGATCCCATTAGTAGAGTCGTACCCGTAGCTGCAGTTAGTGCGTCGGTTGTTTTGAACGCTGAACGCGAGCCGGCCTGCGGCGGTGCTGACGGGCGCCCATTCAGCCCACCGATAGTGTGATGGTGCGACGCATAGCGCTGCACGACTGCGTGACACGCAGGCAGGCCTCTGCGGCAAGGCGGGAGTCCGTGCACCGCGGGTGCGTTCGGGACATTTGTGGGGTAACGAAAAGGGCGCCCTCTTTGCACTTTGCTTAGACGGCACCTGAAAGTGGTGCAAAAACTCGTGCAAAATAAGGAGAATTTTAGCCCCAGCGGGATTCGAACCACTTCTTGGGGGTTCCGGACGGTCCCGTCCGCTACCGATTCGTGTTATTTTGTGAGGCTTTTTCGCCGCTGGGCTCCCGGGGCCATCACGGCTTCGGGACCGTATTCGAATTGGTGCATAAGTTTGAGCCGATCTGCCTTAGGGCTAGGTTGGTGAGTATTCAACCAGGAAGTGCTACGATTCTACCCATGCGTCGGCAAGATGCCGCCGTCGCTCGAAGGAGCACGAGATGATCAGGAATGTCTTGATAGCTGCTGTCCTAGCCTTCGGATTTGCCGCGACTTCGTCGGCTGCTGTGGTCTACGTACAGGTTGCACCGCCTTATCACGCTGTCGAAGCGGTTCCAGCGGCGCCAGGTCCGGGCTACGTTTGGGTTGGCGGCCACTATCGCTGGAACGGCGTGAAGTACATTTGGGTGTCGGGGGGTTACGTCCACCACGCCGGCGCGTGGTGCGCGGGGCACTGGCGGCACGTGGAGGGCAGCGGGTGGTACTGGGTTCCCGGGCGTTGGTGTTAATAGCCTGAGCTAGCGCTTTCGACTGCGCCAATGGTCGGCCCAGCGCTTAAGCAGCGGTGGAGCGCTGTTTCGGAGCGTCACGGGTTGCTCGGTTGAGCGCGTTCCAAGAATCGAACGCGCTCTTCGAGTTCGCGGACGCGCAGGGCGTCGAGGGCGTGGCCGACCGCCGCCGACATGTTCCGCAGCGACTCGATCTCATCGGGCGCGTACGCCTCTGCATTCTCCTTATTGCCGCA
>DATHOO010000066.1:0-27738 GCA_035484815.1 Candidatus Acidiferrales bacterium | reverse complement strand
TGTTCTGAGCAACCGAACATTGGCTAATGGAGAGATTCGAAATGTTCCGCGCCGTGATTCCGTTGCCGCTGTTCCGCAGAACCGAACAGCGGCTTAGCACGATCGCAGCACCGCTCGACTGTTCGAGGACGATGCCGTCATTCGCGTGCGAGGGGAACGCCAGCGTGGTGTCGATCTCGCAGTACTCAACCAGCAGGTCCGCAGAGTTACGCACCAGGATGCCGGCGCTTACCTTGTTTTCTTGGGTCTGGACCTGCTGCACCTTGCCGCCGCTGCTTGAAAGGATCGCTACACCGCTGGTTGGTCCGGTGTAGTGAGGGGCCAGCGCCGAGCATTTTTGCACGACCGAACTCGTTAGTTGGAAACTCTTGCAGCTCTCTACCGAAATCCCGGTCCGCGAGGCGCTTATGCTGCAGTTTGTTGCCGAGACATTCGTTGACCGGTCGAACAGGATCGCGGTGTTTTTGGCACTGGGACCAAGATTCTTGATAACGGCCACGCCGGTGATGCTGACGCCGTCGGCACCAAACACGCCGATGCCATTGCGCGAGTGTCCCGAGCTGTTGGTCTGGTCTATCAGGTTCACGGCCAGTCGCTCCACTCCAATCGAGGTCGCGCCCTCGATGAGGAGTAGATACTCGTCTGCTTGGCTGCCGCCGGTAAGCACGGCGCCAGCTTTGGCTTTCAGCATCGTGGCCACGGGCCCGCGACCAATCAGACTGATGTTGTTATACGGGATGGTGATCGTCTTGTCGATGATGTACGGCTGTGAAGCCGTGAGAACAACGTCGCCTCCGGTGGAGGCGAGTGAGTCGATGGCACTTTGAATCGCTTCGCCGGTAGGGGTGGAGACATCGACGGTCTGCGATGCGATTCTAAACGGCGAGAGGCGCGATGCGGCGCTTACGTTTCCGGGAAGCAGAGTCGGGGTACGGCTACTGCACCCGGCGGCTAGACCCACGATCGACGCGGCACCCGCGCCGAAAAGCAATTCTCGGCGCGAGAGAGCTCGATTTACCATTTAGGATCTCCTCCAAACGAGATGCTAGAAACGAAACAGCGCCCGAAACGTGGAATCGGCGCGATCAGTTGATCGCTTAGTAACCGAGTTCATTTTGCGTTTTAGGCCTTCTTAGGTAATAACAAATTAAACGCTCGTTGCATTGCACAAACGCACAAGCCGTTCTTCATAATTCTTAAACTGCGCCAGGCTTTGCGAAATCGACGTCATAGGCTTTAGTCATCAACCCGTTGCGTACAGGAGAATTGCCTCGATGGCTGAGCCAGTCGCGGTAGCATCGTTTTGCGGCGTCGGTGCACTCGGTAACCGCCTACCGCGGATCCTCAATGTTAACAACGGTGAATTCCGACTGGCGAGGTTATGCGCCAACACGCGCGCTCCGCATCAAGATTAAGCGGCGTGCAAAGACTCTTCGAAAGCCGTTACGGGCGAACTCTCTGGCCGGCAATTGCAGCCCTTATTGCGCTTTCCGCCTGCCGCGGAGCCGGCGAGGGAGCGACCTTCGCACCGCTAAGCTCGGATCGAGTGCGACATTCGTATCTCCAGCCGGCCTATCACGCAAGCGGCAGAATAAAGCACGTTGTGATCATCATTCAGGAAAACCGAAGCTTCAACAACTTGTTCTACGGATTTCCGGGTGCAAAAACGGTCTCTTACGGCTACAACGAGCAAGGTGCAAAAATCGCGCTGAAGCCCGTCACGTTGGCGACGACGTGGGATTTGCAGCATAGTGCTCGAGACTATCTGCTCTCGTGCGACGGGACCGGTTCGATCCCCGGCACGAGCTGCAAAATGGACGGTTTTGACGAGCAGAAGTGGACTTGCGGCGGTAGCGGTCCAAAGTGCCCGAACGAGAATCCACCCTACAGCTACGTGCCGCACAACGAGACGAAACCCTACTTCGATATGGCGCGTCAATACGTCTTGGCCGACGAAATGTTTTCCTCCGATTTCGATATGAGCAGCTTCATATCGCATCAGTACATTATTGCGGGCCAAAACCCCAATTCGACGGTGAACTATCCCGACGGGCTGTGGGGTTGCCCCGGGGGAAAGCCCGACCAAATTGACGTCATGGGCGCGCGACGAAAGATTCCAGATGGCCAAGTACGCTCGTGTTGGGATCCCAAGACGATCGGTGACGAGCTTGACGACGCAGGGATCTCGTGGGCCTACTACGCCTCGGCGATCAAGGACCTCGGGAAAGCATGCGGCACCAGCCCGCTTGGCTATAAGGGCGGCGGCAGCGGTATCTGGAGCGCGTATCAGGCCATCAAACACGTTTGCTACGGCTCCGACTGGGCAAACGACGTGATCTCACCGCCGACGCAGTTTTTCCAGGACGTAAAAAATAACGCGCTTCGGACGGTCAGCTGGGTGACTCCAAGCTATAAAAACTCCGATCACGGCGGTGCCGGATCGAAAACCGGTCCATCGTGGGTCGCATCGCTGGTGGACGCCATCGGCGACTCACCATACTGGGATTCAACGGCGATCTTCATCTTTTGGGACGATTCCGGCGGCTGGTACGATTCCGTCCCTCCGGCGTATGTCGACAACGACGGCCTGGGCTTTCGGCTCCCGCTGCTGATCATCTCGCCGTACGCAAAACAGGGTCTGGTTTCGCACACGCATTACGAGCACGGCAGCATCCTGAAATTCGTCGAGAACCAGTTCGCCCTGGCGCGCTTGGCCGCTAGCGATTCGCGTGCGAAGTCTCCCGAATCGGATTGCTTCGATTTCTCGCAGCCGCCGCGTGCCTTCAGGCCTATCGCCGCGCCGTATCCGCAGTCTTACTTCGAGCATCAAGCTATCGACTTGCGATCTCCCGACACCCAATGACTCCGTTCAACACTTAGGAGGAACTGCTTTAGCATATCTCAAGGGATGCGCGCTCCGATGTTGGTCATTTCGCGATGCGCAAAAACACGTTACGTTTCGCACGTTCCCTATACAGAGGACGCTCCGGACCCGATTAGATGGTTACAACTCAACACGCTAGATCATCTCACCCCCAAAGATAATCTCACCAATCACCACAGCCATCTGAAATGGAAGAGGAAACGCCGATGGAAACGCTTAGTCCCGTCGCGGGGCGCACTGCCCTGCCGTTCGTGACGACGGCCGCCCCGCACTCAAACGGCAAGCTGCAAATTGCGATCGTTGGTACCGGTTATGTGGGCTTGGTCACCGGAACTTGCTTAGCCGAACTCGGAAACTTCGTCTGCTGTCTCGATAACGATCCTGCCAAGATCGCGACGCTGCGACGCGGCGAGCTTCCGTTCTTCGAGCCCCAGCTTCTCGAGCTCGTCGTGAACAACTATCAAGCAGGCCGCTTGAGCTTCTCGGAAGACGTCGCGTCCGGCATTGCAAGCTCAAGCATCGTGTTCATCGCCGTGGGCACGCCCATGAGCCACGATGATTCGCCCGATCTCTCGGCCGTTTTCGAGGTCGCCGCTGCTATTGGGCGGCATCTAAACGGCCGGAAGACTGTGGTGGTAAAATCGACCGTGCCGGTCGATACGGGCCGCATGATCTCCGCAATCATCGCAGAAAACGCCGCCGAGCCGCACGACGTCGAAGTCGCGAGCAATCCTGAATTTCTTCGCGAAGGGTCGGCGGTGCACGATTTCATGTACCCCGATCGCGTCATCATCGGCTCGGACAGCCCGCACGCGGTGGCCGTGCTGAGCGATCTCTACGCACCGCTGAAGGCGCCGATCCTTACGACGGACGTCCGTACGAGCGAAATGATCAAATACGCCGCCAACGCGTTCCTGGCGACGAAAATCTCCTTCATCAACGAGATCGCGAACATCTGCGACGTTACGGCGGTAGATGTCAAAGCCGTTGCCTGTGGCATCGGCTACGATCACCGCATCGGTACCCAGTTCATGAGCCCTGGAGTCGGATATGGCGGCTCCTGCTTCCCCAAGGACGTGCGAGCGCTCGAACGAACCGCGCACGCACGCGGCTACGATGCCGCGCTGCTGCGTTCCGTCGATGCCGTCAATCGTGGACAGATCCCCCGTACGCTGGCACGAATTGAGAAGGCACTGGGTGGTCCGGTCGACGGCAAACGCATTTGCGTCCTCGGCCTGGCTTTCAAGCCGAACACCTCGGACGTTCGCGAAGCTCCCGCGCTCCGTCTGATCGATCTGCTCCTTCAGGGCGGAGCGAGCGTCACCGCGCACGATCCAGTCGCGATCGAGGACGCCGCGGAGAGAACCGGCGACCGGGTCCTCTATTTCGGCGACAAGTACGAGGCCATCAACGACTGCGACGTTGTAGCACTAACCACGGAGTGGAAGGAATATCGATCGCTGAACTTTGCCGCCGTCCGAAAACTGATGCGCGGCGACCTCATTTTTGACGGCCGCGACGTCTTCGACCCCGAGAACGTAGTAGCGGAGGGTCTGCGCTACATCGGCGTAGGGCGCTCGCAAGAGCCCGATCGCCGCTCGCGCGCGGCGTATCGCGATGTGGCGCGAGCGCTCGCGAGCTAGTGATCTCGGTACCGGAGAGCGAGCTCTTCGACGTTCTCATCGTTGCGTTCATCGTCACGCAGTGTTTGTACACGTTCACCTTCTTGATCGACTTTTACTTAATGTCGTTGCCGGTGGATTGGGTCGACATGAGCGAGCCGATTACGGAACCGCAGAGCGAGTGGCCGTACATCGTCCTCTTTTACCCGGTACTGCACGAGTTGGAAGCGACGATGCGAACGACGTTTCTCTCCCTGACAAAGCTCGATTACCCAACGGAGCGCTATCGCGTCGTCGCCATCCCCAATACCCATGACACGGAGACGATCGCGAGCTTGCAGCGTCTCGCCAAGGATTTTCCGTTCTTGGAAATCTTGGAAGTGCCACCAACGAACGACCCGAGCTGGCAGATCGTTTGGGAGGCCTGGCAGCAGAATCGCAACGTCTACTGGTGGCACGAGGGTCGGCGCGCGGGTGTCCGGGATCTGCCGCCCAAGAAGACGCGGCAGCTAGTTTACGGGCTTTATAACGTAGCGGAAGAACTCAAGCACGAACCCAATTTGGTCATCAACTATATCGATGCGGATAGCTGCCCGCCCGTCGACCACTTCAAGGGCGCCGTCATCGGGCTCAAGCACTACGACGTGCTCCAGGCGCAAAATATCGTAGGCAACCTTAACGCGACGATGCCGACGTCGTGGCATGCCTTCGACCACATGGCCTGGGACGGGTATAAGTACCCGCATCTCTCCGCGCACGGGCGTCAGCCTTTCTTTGTGCTGGGCAAGGGTCTATTCTACCGCGCCCGGGATCTCATCGAACTCGGTGGATTTCACCCCTGGATTACCATCGAAGACCCCGAGGTCGGGCTGCGATACTGGGCAAACGGCAAGCGTCTGGGCATACTTGCCAGCCCGCTCATTGAAGAAGTTCCAAAAACCTGGCTTCAAGGCATCACCCAGCGGAAACGCTGGGTCTGCGGTTTTTTTCAGTCGCTTGACGAGCCGCTGAATCGTCTCCGGTTGAATTTTTGGCAACGGCTACAGGCCCTGGTCATTTTCTATCCCTGCGCCTCACTCTCCATCAACGCACTCGGCCTGCCGCTCGGGCTTTGGGCCTTATGGATGCTTTTCGCTCACCCCGGATATTTTCCGGAGTGGACCCTCGCGTGTGCCGGCGTCAACATTCTTTTGCTCGGAGTTTCGTTGACGTTCCTATACATCAATACGTGGAAGCGAACCGCCCTCGTTTGCACCCGCCGGCGCGATCGAATCTGGTACATGATACGTGTCAACCCGATATCGGCGATGATCTGGTGGTTCCTGTGGCTCATCCCGTTGTTCATCGGCTTTCGCATGTATCTTCGCGACGAAGGGCTGGCCTGGCAACGAACGGAGAAAACCGACGCCAACAAAGTCCTCATTCGGAAGAAGATGCAAGACCATCCAACACTTATCAGCCAAATCAGGGAGAGTAACCTTGAGTAAACACGCGCTTGTGACCGGCGGAGCCGGATTCATCGGCTCCCATCTCGTCGATCTTCTCTTGGCGCGCGGCTACGAGGTGACGGTCCTCGATAGTCTGGTGCCTCAGGTTCACGCAGAAGAAGAACGCGATTCCGACGGCTGGCCGGCATACCTTGACCGCCGCGCGGGGCGGATCGAGGCGGACCTGAATGACCCGGGCGTCTTCGAATCGAGCCTGCGGGGCGTAACGCATCTGGCCCACTTGGCCGCATCGGTGGGCGTCGGGCAGAGCATGACCAATATCGTCGATTACACGCGAAACAACGTAATGACCGCGGCCTCGATGCTCGAGACCTTGTCACAATGCCCGCACACGGTGGAGCGAATCGCCGTGGCGTCGTCCATGTCGATTTACGGTGAGGGCGCCTATCGCGTGCCTTCGACCGGCGCGCTCGTAGCGCCCCAGTTGCGAAGCCACCAGCAGCTCGCCGAACGGCAATGGGAGCTGATGCTCGATGGCGAGAGGCTCACGCCCGTCGAAACCACCGAGGAGAAGCTGCTCAAGCCGGCCTCGATCTACGCTATCAACAAACGCGACCACGAAGAGATGTTCCTCGCCGTCGGACGCGCGCTCCAAATCCCCACGGTCGCCCTTCGGTTGTTCAATACCTATGGATCGCGGCAGTCTCTGAGCAATCCGTACACCGGCGTCGCAGCGATCTTCATCGCGCGGCTCCTCAACGATCAGCCGCCGCTAGTGTTTGAAGACGGCAATCAGCAGCGCGATTTCGTCCACGTTCACGACGTCGCGAACGCCTTCTTGATGGCGCTCGAAAGCGACGAAACGTTATGGGACGTCTTTAACGTCGGCAGCGGTACGCCCATTACGGTAACCGAGATTGCGCTCACCTTGGCGCGGAGGCTCGACAAGGACATCGAGCCCGAACTGTTAGGCCGATATCGCATTGGCGACATCCGCCATTGCTTCCCGGACGTTTCGAAAATTGAAAGGACCTTGGGCTTCACACCCCGCCGCAACTTCGACGAAGGCATGCAAGAGCTGGTTGCGTGGGTCGTTGGCGAGCGCGAAAAACAGAAGCTGCTGGCTTAATGTGAAGCTCTTGCACGCCCTGACCGTCGTCTGGTTTGTCGTCGCGGTAACGCCCGGCCCGGCGAGAGCCGACGACAGCCGGGTCGCCGTCTTCGCCGGTGGCCAGTTTGACTTTTCAAACTACGTTTTCGGCGGCGTGACGGTTGCGCTTCCGGGATCGACGATCGGCAATGGCGTCGCGGTGAGGGGGTTGGTCGACGCCGGCGGTTACGATTACCTTAGCGGCGACCTCGGCACCGTGAAGGCCAACTTCGGCGGCGGCGAGATTGACGGCGTCTACCAAATCACGCACCGGAACTTTTGGGGCGACGCCGCGCTCGGGGTGAATGATACCTACACCGGATTATCGCCGTACGATCCGAACAACCGGCTGGGAGGCCAACAGGTCGAGCTCCGCGTGAGTCTGGACGGCGGCAACCTCAGCGGTCCCTGGCGCCTCGATTGGTTCGGTTACTACGGCCTACGGCTCTCCGATTACGAGGCAATGGTTGGTGGAACGCACGCACTCTCGTCCATTTGGCGGCTCGGCCTCCAAGCGTACAGCGAGGGAAATCCGACCTATAGTCTTTATCAGGTGGGGCCCTACGCCGGCCTCACCTTCGGTCACCGCGAAGAGCTGCAGTTCTCAGCCGGGGAAGCGTGGGAATCGGGCCTCACGCCGCGCGTCTACGTCAAAGCATCGCTCTATCAACGCCTTTGACGCGGCGGACGCACGGACCAGAGCGCATCCCTTAACGCGAAGTACATCGGCATGGGGTGCATCGACGAATCGAACGGCAATCCCCGGTTAAGGCCGGGTCCGCTGCCGTCGGCCCAGGCGCCGGGAAACCGCGCGTAATCCTCGGGCGTAACTTTGAGCCAAGAGTGGCGCGTGCTCAATCCCCACGTCGTTACCCCGTTTACGCCACGCTGGCTCAGCGCGACGTCGAGGTAGCGGCGAACTTCATCGCCGACCATCCGATCGCGCGCCTCGACCGACGCGACTAAGTCATTCTCTTTGACGTCGAGCTCCGTGATGTAGATCGGCAATCCGAGGTTTGCGACGTCTTGGAAGAAGGTCGCAATCGCCGGCGCCGCGACATGCCCCTTGCGCAAATCCAAATGCGCCTGAACGCCAAGCGCGTCGAGCGGTGCGTTTACCCGCCGGAGCCGCTCCAGAAGCTTGAGCATCAGGTAACGCCGATCGCGTTCCTCTGGAAGATCGTATTCGAAGCCGAATTCGTTGATCATCAGTTGCGCGTCCGGCGCGAAGATTCGAGCCTGTTCGAACGCGCGATTGATGTACTCCGGGCCGAAGACGGCGAGAAAGATGCTTTCGCGCAGCCCGTCCATCCGGTGGCCTGGGTCCAGTGGTTCGTTGACGACCTCCCATTGCGAGATGACGTCGCCATAGCGGGGAATTACCGAGCCGAAATACCTGGCAATCAGATTCCAATCGGGGTGGTCGCGCAGCGAGTCGATGACCCATTGGGGCGTGCCGAGATGCCATAAAAGCGTGTGGCCCCGAAGCTTCTTGCCGTGCGCGCTCGCAAACGCCGCCAGCGCGTCGACCGGATCGAAGTTAAACTCTCCCCGTCCCGGCTCCACGAAGTTCCAGTTCATGCGGAACTCGGGAACCAGCATCCAGCATTCGCGCAACACGGCTTGGCGCAAGTCCTCTTCGCCGTTGAGATCTTCGATTTGAACGGCGGATCCATAGAAGCGGCCGGTATGCGCGGCAGCCGCTTCGAGGGTCGGACCATTTGCAGCGCTCACTCTGGCGCCAAGAAGGGGAGACGCGCTCGCCGCAAAGATTCCGGCAATCAGATCTCTTCGGGTAAGGGGCGTTCGCGCAAGCTCGTCGTTCTGAATATGAACCCCCGCTGATCGGTGGCGAGCCTAGGCTATCAACGAGCGCCGTGCATCTTCCTGCCGCGTGGCTTGCCGGTGGCTTAATGCCGTGGTCTTTGCGGGACCTTTAAGGTGATGCTGGTGCTGATGCTCGTGCTCGTGCTAAGGCTGGTGCTATTCGCCGCGCTGTGATGTTGCGACGGCATCGTGCAACGAGCGTTGCCGGTACCGACTTGGCACATTTCCTGGGTAAGACGATCGACGCGCCAGACCGCGCCGTTATCCTCGAGGTATTGGTATCGAAAAAAGCTCTGAAAGAGTAATGCTAATGCGACGAGCCCTCCGGCCCCGAAGAGCGCGAACTGCGCGACCTTTGGCAGCCTGCGCCACATATTAAGGCGGTTTGTGTCCAATCGCGTGACGGCGTCCAAAAGTGAAGCTCCTTCAAAACAGAACAAGCGCAACGTGATCGCGGGGGAAAATACGGCGAGGGGGCTTGGCCGCCCTCCTCAACAAAGCATTCGGGCGGCGCGGCGAAGGAAAAGCATCCGGCGCGTTCTATCTATCCGGGTCGCCGGGCAAGTGGCGGAACTGGCAGACGCGCTGGATTTAGGATCCAGTGGGGCGACCCGTCAGAGTTCGAGTCTCTGCTTGCCCAAATTATGACAGTTGCCTAAGACCCTAGATTTTCAAGAAGCGAGCTATTTTGGTTGCTGTGCCCCGGCACGAGTTCGTCCGGCTTCTCCAGGCGCGCCGAAGCCATGGATGGCGAGAGGCGCGGCGAAGAGAGCGCAGGATGCGCGAAGCAAGCGTCCGGAAGAACTCATGCCGGCACGGCAACCAAGATAGCGAGCGCCGCACGCGGAAGTAGCTCAGTGGTAGAGCATCGCCTTGCCAAGGCGAGGGTCGCGAGTTCGAATCTCGTCTTCCGCTAATCTTTTATTATGACAACCTCGACATTGACACGAATCGCCCCGACCCTTGTGGACCTCGAATTCTCGGTGAGCGAAGCTGACCTCAGCGCCGCCGAGGAACGCGCCTTTCGCTCGCTTGTCAAGGACGTGCGGCTGCCCGGCTTCCGTAAGGGTAAGGTGCCGCGGAAGATCTTCGAGCAGACGTACGGCAGCGACGTCGTGACGAGCCGCGCCTTCGACGACGTCGTCCCGGAAGTCTACGCCAAGGCGGTGCGAGAGCACGACCTCGAGCCGGTCAAGGCGCCCGAACTGCAGGTGATCGAAGAGAGCGAGGGCCGCCCCCGCCGTGTCAAAGCGACGATCGAGGTTCGACCGACGATCGCGTTGGGCGCGTATAAGGGCGTAGGGGTGACGCGTCCGCCCGTCACCGTCACGGACGCGGACGTCACGCTCAGTCTCGAGGCGTTGGCCCGAGAACGCGCCACGCTGGTTCCGCTGGAACGCGCCGCCCGGCTCGGCGATGTTGCGACGCTCGACTATGAAGGCACGATCGACGGCGAGCCGTTCGAAGGCGGCAGCGGGACCGGCGAGATCGCGGAGCTCCAAGAGGGACGCTTCATCCCGGGTTTTGCGGCGGGAATCGTCGGCATGCAGCCCGGCGAGACCAAGTCGATCGAGGGCCACTTTCCCGATGAGTATCCAGCGGCGTCACTGGCCGGCAAGGCGGCCCGCTTTACCGTCTCGCTCAAGGAGCTCAAAGAGGTCGAGCTTCCGCCCCTCGACGACGCTTTCGCGAGCGCCGTTTCCGGAAACCAGACGATCGCCGAGTTGCGTGAGGACCTTCGGAAGCGGCTCGAAGCGGTGGCGGCCGGGCGGGCGCGGCGCGCCGTCGGCAACGCCGTGATGACGCAGCTTTTGGCCGCGCACGACTTTCCGCTTCCCGCGTCCATGGTGGAGCGTGAACTCGACCATCTCATGGAGGATGCGGCCGCTGCATCCGGTGAGCAGGGCGAGCCGCCCGAGCGCGATGCGTTCCGCGCTGAAGCGGAATCGCGCGTCAAGGCCGGCTTGCTCATCCAAGAGATCGCAAAGGCCGAGCAAATTAACGCAACGCCGGCCGACGTCGCCGCCGAATTGGAAGCGCTTTCGCGGCGTTACGGTCAACCCGCCGCTCGCATCCGCACGGCACTCGGCAATAACGTGTTCTCGCTCATGGACGGTATCGTGCGGAACAAGACGCTCGACTTCCTCATCGACAACGCCGAGGTGGTCAACGAAGAAACCCGCGGCTCGGCGTCGTAGTTACAGTAACGCATGGGACATCTAGTACCGATGGTCGTCGAGCAGACCGCGCGCGGCGAACGCGCTTACGATATCTATTCGCGGTTGCTCAAGGATCGAATTGTCTTCGTCGGCGGTGCGATTGACGACCATTTGGCCAATCTCGTCATCGCGCAACTCCTCTTTTTAGAGCGAGAAGATCCGGAAAAGGATATCGACATGTACCTCAACAGTCCCGGCGGCAGCGTTACCGCGGGGCTGGCGATGTACGACGCGATGCGGTTCATCAAGCCGGACGTTGCGACGATCTGCATGGGGTTTGCGGCCTCGATGGGGTCGATTCTCCTGACGGGCGGTGCGCCGGGGAAGCGAATGGCCCTTCCGAACGCCAAAATCGTCATCCACCAGCCCTGGGTATCGCAAATCGGAGGCCAGGCGACGGACGTTGAAATCGCGGCCCGCGACCTGATCGCCACCCGCCAGACGGTCGCACGGATCTACGAAGAAACCACGAAGAAGCCGATCGACCAGATCCTAAGAGACATCGAGCGAGATTACTACATGACTGCACGAGAGGCGAAGGACTACGGGATAATCGACCTGATTATCGAAAACCGGCAAGGCCTGCCGACCCCGGCATAGCAGTAGAGGAGACCTCGCACCCGCGATGTTCCGCTTTGGAGACGACAAGGGTCAGCTAAAATGCAGCTTCTGCGGAAAATCGCAGGAGCAGGTTCGCAAACTCATTGCCGGACCCGGCGTTTACATTTGCGACGAGTGCATCGAGCTCTGCAACGAGATTATCGAGGAAGAGCTCTATAAGAACGTCGACGAGAGCCTTCGGCTGCGCAACATCCCAAAACCCAAAGAGATCAACCACATCCTGAACCAGTATGTGATCGGTCAGGAACGGGCCAAGAAGTCGCTCGCCGTCGCGGTCTACAACCATTACAAGCGCATCAACGCCGGGGGAACCGCGGACGACGTCGAGCTGCAAAAGTCGAACATTCTCTTGGTCGGCCCGACCGGCTCGGGGAAGACCTATCTAGCGCAGACGCTGGCCAAGATTCTGGACGTGCCGCTCGCAATGGCTGACGCGACCTCGTTGACCGAAGCCGGTTACGTCGGCGAAGACGTCGAGAACATTCTGCTCAAGTTGATTCAAGCCGCCGATTACGACGTCAAACGCGCCGAGAAGGGCATCGTCTACATCGATGAGATCGACAAGATCGCGCGTAAGAGCGAGAACCCGTCGATCACGCGAGACGTTTCCGGCGAGGGCGTGCAGCAGGCGCTCCTCAAGATTCTCGAAGGCACGACGGCGAACGTCCCGCCGCAAGGCGGGCGCAAACATCCGCATCAAGAGTTCATCCAAATCGATACGACCAACGTCTTGTTCATCTGTGGCGGTGCCTTCGATGGTCTCGAACGGATCATCGAGTCGCGCGTCGCGGCCAACAATATGGGATTTCGCGCACAGCCCGAAGCCAAGCGCGAAGTACGCATCGGCAAGCTTCTCCAGCAACTGATGCCTGAGGATTTGCTGCGTTTCGGACTCATTCCGGAGTTCATCGGGCGCCTACCCATCGTCGTCACGCTCGACGCTCTCGACGAGCTGGCGCTGCGCCGGATTCTCACCGAGCCGCGCAACGCGCTGGTGCGCCAGTTCCAAAAGATTCTCAACATGGACGGCGTCGATCTGCAGTTCACCAAAGAAGCTTTGGTCGCAATCGCGAGCAAGGCGCAGAGCCGCAAGACGGGCGCGCGCGGGCTGCGATCGATCCTGGAAGAGACGATGCTCGAGGTTATGTACGATCTACCGTCCCTCCAGGGCGTTAAGAAATGCGTCGTCAACAAGGACGTCATCGAGAAGAAGGAGTCCCCAACGCTCGTATATCACGAACAAAAAAAGGACATGCCCGCCTAAGGGTCCATTTTTGCCCCATATCTTTGTCGCGGCCGGTCTCGATTACTAACTTGTAAACTTCGACCGGCCGCTTCGCGATCTGGGGCAAAACTGAACCCTTAGGACCTGCCAGCCCTCTGAGAGGCTGCAGCGCAAGAGGCGCTGAACGCTGGGGCACCGATGGATCTCCCGAAGCAATACGATCCCAAGGCGGTCGAACCGCGTCTCTATGCGCGTTGGGAACGCAACGGGTACTTTCACGAAGAGCCCGACCCCGCCCGGCCCCCGTTCGTCATCTTTATGCCGCCGCCGAACGTCACCGGGCGCGCGCACTTGGGACATGCGTCGACGTATACGCCGATGGACGTGCTGACCCGATACCATCGCATGCTCGGCGAGAACGCCGATTGGCTTCCTGGTGTGGACCACGCCGCGATCGCGACCGAGGCCGTGCTGGTTCGCGAACTGCGGCGTGAGGGATTGCGCCGCGAGGATCTTGGGCGCGAGCGTTTCGTCGAGCGCGCGTGGGAGTGGTCCCGCACCTACGGCGGTGCGATCGACGAGCAGTTTCGCCGGCTCGGCTTCGGACCGGATTGGCAACGCTCGCGGTTCACGATGGACGAGCATCTATCGGCCGCGGTGCGCCGCGTCTTCGTTCAGCTCTATCGCGACGGCCTGATCTACCGCGGAACGCGGCTGATCAACTGGGATCCGACCGGAAAAACGACCGTTTCGGATGCGGAACTCGAGCACGTCGAGCGCGACGGCACGCTTTGGCGCGTTCGCTATCCGTTTTCAAAGGAAGAGCCGACCGCAGGCATCGATGTGGCGACGACGCGACCGGAGACGATGCTTGCCGACGTTGCCATCGCCGTTCATCCGAATGATTCGCGATATGCCGACCTGATCGGTCGCAGCGTCTGGTTGCCGCCGCTGCTCGAACGCGCCATTCCGATCATCGCCGACGATGCCGTCGATCCTGACTTCGGAACCGGCGCCGTCAAAGTCACGCCGGCTCATGATCCTACCGACTACGAAATCGGACTGCGCCACCGCCTTCCAATGCCGTCGGTCATCGGCTTCGATGCGTCGATCACCAGCGCCGACGTCAACGTCGGTTCTTATACCGGTCTCGACCGGTTTGCGGCGCGTGCGCAGATCGTCGACGATTTGCGCGCGCGAAGCTTCCTCGTCGCGGCCGAACCGCACCGCCATACGGTCGCAACGAGCGAGCGCAGCGGGGATATCGTTGAGCCGCTGCTCTCGCTGCAATGGTTCGTGAAAGCCGCACCGCTCGCGGCGCCCGCTCTCGAAGCGTACCGCAGCGGTCGCGTGCGCATCGTGCCGGAGCGCTACGGCCGAACCTATACGCAGTGGCTCGAAAACATCCACGACTGGAACGTCTCGCGGCAGCTTTGGTGGGGGCATCAACTTCCGGTCTGGTATACGCCCGACGGTCACGAGGTGGTCGCCGAAAGCGAAGCGGAAGCGATCGAGCTCGCGCAGCGCGCCTACGGCACGCGTGATCTGACGCGAGATCCGGATACCCTCGATACGTGGTTCTCCAGCGGCATCTGGCCGTTCTCGATTCTCGGCTGGCCGGCGGAGACCGCCGAGTTGCGCTGCTGGTATCCGTCTGCGGTGATGCTTACGGGCGGCGAGATCATTTTCTTGTGGGTCGCCCGGATGGTGATGCTCGGCCTCCACTTCATGCGCGAGGTGCCGTTTCGCGACGTCGTCATTACGCCGCTGGTCTTCGACGAAGCGGGTCGCAAGATGTCGAAGTCGCTGGGAAACATGATCGATCCGATGGACCTCGTGGAAAAGTACGGCGCGGACGCCTTCCGAATTTCGGTTCTGCGTCAGATGCGGCTCGAGAGTCAGGAGATGCGCTATCAGGAGTCGCGCGCGGAAGAGGCCCGTAACTTCAACAACAAGATTTGGAACGCGACCCGATTTATTCTCGCGTTGCCCGAGGGGCTGCCGCAGCCGATGACGCTTCCCTCCCCGGCGGCGTTGACGCTCGCCGACCGGTGGATTCTCACACGCCTGCGCGAGACGGTCGTGCAGATGAGCGACCTGCTGAACCGGTTCGACTTCGGCAACGCCTCGGAGACCATGTGGCGATTCATATGGTACGCTTTTTGCGATTGGTATTTGGAAGCGACGAAGGCCGAAGGGAATCGCGCGACGCGCGCGGCCGTGCTCTCGTACGTTTGGAACGCGGCGATGCGCTTACTCCACCCCATCGCGCCGTTTATTAGCGAGGAGGTCTGGCTCGCGTTGCCGCACGACGGCGAAACGATCGTGACCGCAAACTGGCCCGACCCGCTCGAAATCCCGGTCTTCGAGGACGCGGCAGGCGAGTTTGCCTTGCTGCAACGCTCCGTCGAAAAAGTCCGGAATCTTCGCTCCGAGATGGGCCTCCATCCCCGCGAGCGCGTGGACGTTGACGTCCCAACGAACGTACCCGATGAGATCGCGGAGCTCCTCGGGCTCCTTGCCGGCGCCTCGGTCGCGAGCTGCGCCGCAGTGGAAGGGGGCCTTGACGAGGCGCTCGCGGCGGTCCGCCCAAACGTCCCTCGCGACCTCTTGGCGCAGCGCTATCACAAGGAAGTGGCGCGTCTTCGCAACGAGATCGACCGTGGCGAGAAGAAGCTTGACAACGCAGCGTTCGTCGCCAAGGCGGCGCCGGACGTCGTCGCTAAAGAGCGCGAGAAACTCGGCGGCTATCGCAGCGATCTCGTACGGGTCGAAGCGGCGCTCGCCGAGTTAAAGGAGCCTGCGTGACCACAACGTCTGCTCGGCGCGTGCAGGCGCGCGGTGCGGAGATCGACCGCATCGTCGCGCGGCTGGCCCACCAAATCCTCGAGCCGAACGAGTCGGAGCGGGGACTCGTCCTGCTCGGCGTTCGCCGCGGCGGTGAAGCCCTCGCGGTGCGGTTGGCCGCGGCTATCGAACGCATCAACGACCGGGCGCCGTCGCTCGGCTTTCTCAACATCAATCTCTACCGGGACGACCGTGTTACGCACGAGCTTCCCGAGTCGCAGATTCCGCAAGAACTCTCCGGACGGATCGTCGTGATCGTCGACGACGTGCTCTACACCGGACGCACGGTGCGTGCCGCGCTGGACGCCGTCACCGATCTC
Organism: Candidatus Acidiferrales bacterium; assembly: GCA_035484815.1. Taxonomy (GTDB): domain Bacteria; phylum Vulcanimicrobiota; class Vulcanimicrobiia; order Vulcanimicrobiales; family Vulcanimicrobiaceae; genus Cybelea. Next base: position 11,575 of record DATHOO010000066.1, on the reverse strand, counting down.
GGGCGCCCTGCGGCGATTCGCCTCTGCGTCTTGGTGGATCGGGGGCTCCGCGAACTGCCGATCCAGCCCGACTACGTCGGCCGCTTCATCCCGACGTCGCCGAACCAGCGAGTTAGCGTCGTCATGGCCACTGAGGCCGCCCCTTCCGATGAGATCGTCGTCGCCGATGCGGATACGCCGTAGCCTCATCGACCTCGACGATCTTACGGCCGAAGAGCTCGAGCATATCTTTGCGCGCACCGCGCAGTTCGAGCGAACCGAGCCCGGCCCTCTGCTCAAAGGCAAAGCCTGCGTCAACATGTTTTTCGAGCAGAGCACGCGCACGTTCACATCATTCAATCTCGCCGAGCTTCGCCTGGGTGCCGACGTCGTCAACCTTAGGCCGAAAAGCTTAAGCCTCACGACCAAAGGCGAAACGATCGAAGATACCGGCCTCACGCTTGGGGCGCTTGGAGTCAACGTCCTCGTCGTGCGGCACCACGAAGCAGGCTTTCCGCAACGGATCGCGCTCAAGTTTGACGGTCACGTCGTCAACGCTGGTGACGGCGCTCACGCGCATCCTACGCAAGCTCTGCTCGATATCTACACGTTGATCGAGGAGTTCGGCGAGTTGCGCGAGCGGACGATTGCGATCGTCGGCGACGTGCTGCACAGCCGGGTCGCGCATTCGACGATGCGCGGACTCATCCGACTCGGCGCGACGGTCGTCCTCGTCGGACCCGAATCCTTTCTGCCGGGCAGCTATGCCAATGACGGAATCAAAGTCGAGCGCGATTTCGACGCCGTGCTTCCCTACGTCGATGCGATCGTGTTGCTGCGGATCCAGCGCGAGCGTTTCGTCGAGATGCCAATCTCGGACCGCGAGTATGTCGATGCCTACCGGCTCGACCGGCGCCGTCTGGCTCTGATACGCAAGGACGCGATCGTCATGCACCCTGGTCCGTACAACCGAGGCATGGAGCTCGACGACTCGGTGTTAGAGTATGCCGGCTGGCGCTACGCCCGCCAAGTGCATCACGGCGTCGCGGTCCGGATGGCCGTGCTGGATTTATTGGTCAACGCGCGCTAGGGCCGCTTGGCCCCTCGTCGAAAAGAAAGAGCCTAGCGGTGGCTATATCGCAGAAGCGACCGGCAACGCCAGGCCCGGTACTGCTGGACATCGCGTTGTTCGGGGAGTTCCGTCTGAGTCTCGACGGCCGGCCTGGCCGGTTGTCGGCGCCGCCTAAGGCCAAATTGGTGCTCGCTAATCTGCTGCTGCATCACGGCACAGTCGAGCGTGAGCGCATCGCCTTCGCGCTCTGGCCGGACGCGCGGGAAACCGAGGGCCGAGCGAATCTGCGTCGGCACCTTTATCATCTGCAGCGTGCGCTTCCGACGCGCTGCAGCGGGACGCCTTGGCTTTCCACCAGCGAAAACAGTGTGAGCTGGATCGACGGCACGGATGTGCGCGTCGACACATTTGAGTTCGAGCGGCTAGCAAACGACGTGCAGAAGCGCAGCACCGCGCTCGATCTCTACCGCGGCGACCTGCTCGAGAACTCCGACGAGGAGTGGCTGGCGCCGCATCGCGCGCGCCTGCGCGCCCGCTATCTCGCGCTGCTCGAAGAGCTTTTGGTCGAAGCACGGCGAGACCGCCGCTTCGAGCAGGCTCGAGCCTACGCGGAGAAGCTTCTGGTTACCGACCCTTGGCGTGAAGACGCGTTGCGCCAACTCATGGCGATCCGCTACGAAAGCGGCGACCGCGGCGGCGCGTTGCACGATTACGAACGATTCGCCGCGAGTTTGGACGAAGAACTCGGCGTTCCGCCGATGCCGGAAACGCGTGCGCTGCGCGATCGCGTTTTGAACAACGAGCCGCTCCCGACGACGGCATCCGAGCAACAAGTCGGCGTCGAGCTTGCGCGCCGCCCAGGACGTTTCGTCATTCCGCTTGTCGGACGCGACGACGAGCTCGCGGCACTGCGGGCATGTTGGTCGCGAACGACCGCCGGGCAGCGCGAGATCGTACTCGTCGCGGGCGAAGCCGGCATCGGTAAGACGCGCCTTGCCAGCGAGTTCGCCCTTTTCGCGGAAGCGCAAGGTGCGCGCGTCCTCTACGGCGCGACCACGTATCCCGAACGCATGCCCTACATGGCGATCGGTGAAGCGCTGCGCAGCGCGGTCGCAATGTTGGAGTCTAACGTAGTCGATCCCCTTTGGCTCTCGGTGCTCGCGCGGGCGGTGCCGAGTCTGCGTAAGCGGCTCCCCAATATACCGGAACCGCCGGCGATCGATCCAAAACGCGAACAGAGCCGATTGTTCGAGGCGTTCGCGATCACGTTGGAGGCGCTTGCAAAGCCGCGTCCGCTGCTGCTGGTACTCGAGGATCTCCATTGGGCCGGGGCGGCGACGCTTGCGGCGCTCTCCTTTCTCGCAGAGCGCCCGTACGATTCGTCGTTGATGATTCTCGGGACGTACCGCGACGACGAGGTCGGAGCGGCGCGACGATCTCCGGGGCTTCGGCGGCTGTTGCAATCGAGCGACGAACTGACACACCTCGCACTCGGCCGTCTCTCCGGTGAATCGGTCACGACGGCGCTCGAGGTGATGCCTGAGCTCGGCGGCAAGGCACAGGACGTCGGATCGCAGCTGTACGCGAAAAGCGAGGGCAATCCGCTCTTTCTCACCTACGCCTTGAGCGATCTCCTCGATCGCGCCGGGGAAGGCGCGACCGTCGCACAGCAAGGGCTCGATGCACTCATCGCCGCGCGATTGGAACGATTATCGGCGCCGGCGCGTGCGTTAGTCGAGATCGCATCGGTCATCGGAGATCAGTTCGACGTCGAGACGGCGCGTGAAGTTAGTGGTTGGCCCGAGGGGGACGTCCTCGATGCGCTCAACGAGGTGATGGATCGGGGCCTCGTGCGCGAAAGCCGTGGGGGATCGGCATTTGACTGCACGTTCACGCATCATCTCGTCCGCACTCAAGTCTACGGGCGCCTCCCGCTTGCCGTTTGCCGGCGCCGCCACCGCCGGATCGGCCACGTTTTGGAACGCGTCCATCAAGGGCGTGGCGCAACCACCGCCTTGGACTTGGCGATGCACTACGATCGCGGCGGCCTACCCGACCGCGCCGCAGGCTGGTATCTCGATGCGGCGGAATCGGCGCTTGGGGTCGGCGCGCTCGATGAAGCCCTGGCGCACGCAAAGCGCGCTGCGGCAGTAACCAGCCGCGATTCCGAGCGTTTCGTGGCCGCGGCAATCGAAGAGAGCGTCCACGGCCGGCGCGGCGACCGCACGCTGCAACGGGCTGCGCTCGACTCGCTCGCGTACCACGCCGAAAAGCTGGAAGACGACGAGCGCCGTGCTGAAACGCTCTGGCGGCGACTTCAATTTCATCGTTCGCTCGGCGAACGCAACGCCGAAGTCGAGAGCATCGAACGACTGAGCGCACTTGCCGATCGCATCGCTTCGAAGCAGTGGCGAGCGCGCGTGCTGCTTGCTCGCGCCGCATATCGGACGTTGATGAATCAATATGGCGAAGCTCGTGCGGCCGCGAAACGCGCGCTCGCACTCCAGCGCGAGCTCGGCGACGTTGCCGGCCAAGTCGAAGCACTCGGTCATCTTGCCCACGTTGCGATGCGAATCGGCCACAACGCCGAAGCTCGCGCGCTGGTCGACGAAGCTCGCGGCCACGCCGTTTTCTCGCAGAGCCGAAACGCCATCGCGAGCGCCACGCTTGCAGCTGCACGCGCCGCGTTTCGGAGCCACGAGTACGAAACCGCGCGCCGGCTCGCCGGCGAGGCGGCGGAAGAGTACCGCTCCCTAGGCGACGCCGAAGGCGAAGCGACGGCGCTGAACGATCAAGCGCCGGCGTTCTCGTGCGCGTTGCGCTTGCGCGACGCACGCGAATGCGTTTTGTCGGCGCGCGACCGCTTCCGGGCGATCGCCCATCGCCGGGGCGTTGCGGTCAGCCAAGCCAATCTGGCTTCCCTCAATGCATACGTCGGTCGCTTTGACGACGCCATCGCGGACCTCGCGCAGGCCCGCGCAAACTTCAACTTCTTAGAGGACCGGCGGGGTCTGGCGATCTGCGCAAATACCGCCGCCTTTATTGCGCTGCATCGCGGCGAGTTTCGAGCAGCGCAAGAGCTTGCCGGCGAAGGGTTAGATCAGGCGCGGGCCGTGGGCGATCCGCTCATTATTGCCGGCGCCCTGTCGATCCTGGGCACGAGCAAACGCGAGTTGGGAGAGTATGCCAAGGCGATCGAGCACCTGGAGGAGAGCGCCGCAGCCTATCGCGGACTCGGTTTCGGAGTCGAGCTCGTGCACGAGCAAGCCGATTTGGCCTTGGCCTATGCCGAAATGGATGACATTGCGGCCGGCGCGTCGGCCTTGGAGGCCGTGCGCACCGCTCGCGAAGACGAGTCGGCCGCGACGTTTTGGTCGCATTACGCGTACTGGATCGCCTCGCGTGCCGCGGCGAAACTCGGGGATGCAGCGGCAGCGCGCGAACTGCTGTCGCGGGCGCATAAGCTGCTCGATCGGTTGGCGGAAGCCATCGACGAAGCGGAAACGAGGAGAACGTTCTTAGCGGTTCCCGATAACCGCGCGATTCGCGAGGCGTTTGCCGCGGCAAAATAGCCGCCGGCAGATTGCTGCCGGCGGCTGGTTCCCTTCGTCGAAGGTTTGGTAGCGGTTCTAACGCGCCATCGGCGCGCGCGGCATTTGCGGGAGCTGGGTGACACCCATGCGCTCGCCGGCGTGGCCGAGGGCAGTCGCGACGACGCGATAGTCGAAGTCAACGTTACTGCGGCCTTTTTCACTTTCGCGCACGATAAAGCCGTTGGTCAGTTTCTGCGCGATGTAGAGACCGCGGTTGTCACCGTTCGGTGTCAGAAAGATGCGGTAGGGATCGGCTTGCAGCTCGATCGCCTGCGCGAAAGTCCGATGCAGATGAACGAAGGCGACGCCGTTGTTGAGTCGCGCGGAACCGACGTCCTCGATCGACTGCGTCGTGCTCTGGCAGCCATACGAAGCGACTTGCTGGCCGCCGCGAATCTTTGCGTATTGGATGAGCGAGCCCGCGTAGTAGAAGTTGCCGGAAGTGTCGGTCCAGTTTAGATCGGTGGCGTTCGAATCGGTGAGCACGAGGGGATACAAGCCGCTATTGGCCGGTGCGCGCCCGATGATGCCGATGTAACCGCCGTTGATGTCGGTGCCGTCCGCACCCGAATTCGTCGCGTACACGTAGAGAGCACGGACGTTGGTGTTGGAGGAGGTCAGCTGGGCGGCCGCTCCGTTCGTGTTGGTTTCGGTGAGGCATGGCACCGATTTATTGCACGTTTTGGCAGGCTGCATGTGCTCGGCCCGCACGATGCCCAGACTCGAGAGGCCGATGGTCGTCCCGAGCGCCAGGACGCCGAGGATCGCCGCCGGGCGGCGCAAGATACTCTGAAAAAGCATGGAGGAAAGTCCTTTCTGTTGACGGGGAAGCAGTGACGGGAGCGCCAGAAGCACCCCAGCGGCCGCAGCATATCGTCTCAGCCGTCCAGCCAGCGTCCAGGAAATTGCCATCGCACCGCCGCACGACGCGAGACGCTCGATGAAGGCACTCCTGATTACCGGCGGACGGGTGGTGGACCCATCAAACTCGCTCGATGCCCTCTGCGACCTTCGCCTGCGAGACGGTGTCGTGGCTGAAGTTGGTCCGAATCTGCAGACAGATGGCGAAGAAACGATCGATGCCACCGGCGCGATCGTCGCGCCTGGATTTATCGACATGCACGTGCATCTTCGCGAGCCTGGATTTCCCGAGAAAGAGACACTCGCGACCGGGACCGAAGCCGCGGTGCGCGGCGGCTTCACCGCTGTCGCCTGCATGCCGAATACCAATCCTACGCTCGATTCGCCGGACGTCCTCACCGCTTTGATGGATGAAGTTGAACGTCGCGCGCGTTGCCGCGTCTATCCGATCGCGGCGATCACGCGTGGCCGACTCGGAAAGTCGTCCTGCGACTACCCGGCGCTCGCAGATGCCGGCGCGGTCGCCTTTTCCGACGACGGTGACACGGTGCGTGATGCCGCCGTGCTCCGCGAGTCTGCCCTGCGGGCGCGCGAAGTCCAGGGCCCGTTCATCTCACACTGCGAACCGGAAGACGAAATCGTCGCGCGCGACCTCGAGATTGCGGCCGAAACGGCGAAGTCGTGGCACATCGCACACGTTTCAACGGCTCGCGCGCTTGGTCTCGTCATGCAGGCACGCGAACGGGGCACTCGGGTAACGTGCGAAGTGACGCCACATCATCTGAACTTCACCCCAGCGCTTGCCGCCGGCCTCGGTGCCGCGGCCAGGGTTAATCCCCCGTTACGCGATGCTCATGACGTTGAGGCACTGCGCCAGGCCGTGCGCGACGGACTCGTCGACGCCTTCGCCAGCGATCACGCGCCGCATACGGCCCAAGAAAAGAGCGGCGAGCGCGGCTTCGTCGCTCCTGGCTTCTCGGGGCTCGAGATTGCCGTCGGCGCGTACGCCGCCGCGGTTCCCGGCCTGCCGCTCACGCGATTCGTGGCGCTGCTCTCGACAAACCCCGCGCGCATTCTTGGCCTGCGGGGCGGAACGCTCGCCGCCGGCGCGCCCGCCGACGTCACGATCTTCGCCGATCGCCAGTGGACCGTCGATCCGCGATCGTTTGCGTCAAAAGGCCACTGCACGCCCTTTGCGGGGCATCGGCTTCCGCGCAAAGTTCTCGCAACGATCGTCGGCGGTCAGGTGCGCTATCGCGCGCCCGAGTCCATGGCATGACGCCGCCACCCGCGGCGCTCTTCCTTGCCGACGGCAGCCGTTTCGACGGGCACGGCCTGGGGTTTGAGGGATTGGCGCTCGGCGAGGCAGTCTTCTACACCGGCATGACGGGATACGAAGAGGCGTTAACTGACCCGTCGTACGCCGGTCAAATTTTGACCTTCACCTATCCGATGATCGGTAACTATGGCGTTTCCGGCAGCGCGGCGCAGTATCCGCGCGCTTGCGTTGCCGGGACCGTTATCAAACAGATCTCCCACCACCCTTCGCACCACCTCGCGAAGATCGACTTACCGTCCTGGCTCGACGAACAGCAGGTGCCCGCCCTGATCGGCGCCGACACGCGCGCCATCACGATCACCCTCCGCGAGCATGGAACGATTTGGGCGGCGCTCGCGACCGGCAAGATCGCGATCGAGGACGCTGAGCGTGCGTTAAGCGAGTTCGCTCGGCATGCATGCACCAAAGATCTCGTGCCGAGCGTCGCGACGCGCGAGCGATTCGCGGTCGGCGCAGGCAACCGACGGCGCGTCGTTTTGATCGACTGCGGCGTGAAGCGCGCAATCCTGCAGCAACTTGAAGCACTCGGCGCCGAGGTTGTCGTCGTTCCCTACGACGTCAGCGAAGCCGACGTGCTGGCGGACGATCCGGACGCCGTCATCATTTCCCCGGGTCCGGGCGATCCGACCGATCTCGCGGGAACGATCGAGCTGCTGCGCAGTCTGGCCGGTCGCAAGCCGCTCTACGGCATCTGCCTCGGTCATCAGCTCTTGGCACTGGCTTGCGGCGCCAAAACCTACAAGCTCCCTTACGGTCACCGGGGTGGAAACCAACCGGTGATGGATATAGCCGCCGGCGAGGTGCTCGTTACCGCGCACAACCACGGCTATGCCGTCGACGCAAGCTCGCTGCCCGACGAGCTGGAGCCGACGCTGACAAACCTCAACGATGGGACGAACGAAGGCTTCCGCCACCGCACCTTACCGATTGTGGGAGTGCAGTTTCATCCTGAGGCCTCGCCTGGACCCTTTGACGCTCGAGGACTATTCGCGCAATGGTTAGACGAGCTGCAGCACTAGCGTTCTTCGTCGCGTTTCTCGCGTCGGCCGGCTCCGCGCCTGCTCAAGGGCTGGCGCGGTTGACCGTTGTGTCGTTCGCGCTCGCCTCCGACACGAACGTCCCGCGGATCGAGGTTCCGTTTCGTTTGATTTTGACGCTCCGCGTTCGCGAGCGCGTAAGCCAGATCGCAAACATTAACCTGCCGATGCTCGCTCAACTCGAGCTGCTCGGTGACGAGCGCGAGACCGTCACCGGCCCTCGCGGCACGCAGTATCGCGAGACGATTACGGTCGTCGCGCATCAGGCCGGCGGAATTGCGATCGCGCCGGCGACGTTGCAAGCCATTGATGCGCGCGACGGCAAGCCGAAGGAGTGGTACACGAACGGCCTCACGCTGCGCGTCGCGGGCGCCGGTCCGCACGTGCTGCGCGATGCTCTGCAACTCTTGCGGGCGATCGCGCTTGCACTCTTCTGGGTCTTGCTCTGGCTCTTCGGTATCGGCTGCATCGTGCTGGCCGCCGTATTGATCTTCCGTCGCCGGCGCCGTCCGGCGGTCGTAACATATGTGCCGCCGCCGGTGCCGCCCCGGCTGCCGATCGTCGTGCGCTCCCGACGCGAGCAGGCCGAGGACGCCCTCGCCGTGTTACGGACCGAACGTTCGCGACCCGCTGCGGTTGCCGTTCGTGCCGCGATCTGGCGAATGGTCGGCGCATCCGACGGCGAAACGCTCGGCGACGTGTTGCAGCGACCAGATTCTCACGACGAAATAACGCGTCAGCTGCTCATCGCACTTGAGCGTAGCGCCTTCACCTACGACGACGACCTGCCCCGCGCGATCGACGACGCCTGCTCCGCGCTCGAGCGTTACATCGGTGCCGCGCCATGATCGTAGCGCGTACTCCCAGCGACCTGCGCCTGGCGCTCTCGCAAACGATCGTGGGACAGCCCGGCGTTATCGAAGCGCTGCTTTTAGCGCTACTCGCCAACGGTCACGTGCTGTTGGAGGGCCCTCCGGGATTGGCCAAGACCCTCGCGTGCCGTTCGCTCGCCGCGGCGCTGGAGGGCGACTTCAAGCGCATTCAGTTCACGCCGGACCTGCTGCCAAGCGATATCGTCGGCACGCGCATCTTCGACCAGCGCGAGAGCGCCTTCGCCACCGTGCTCGGCCCAATCTTCGCTAATGTCGTGCTTGCCGACGAGATCAATCGCGCGCCTGCCAAGGTTCAATCCGCGCTTCTCGAGGCGATGCAGGAGCGGCAAGTAACGATTGGGCCGCAGTCCTACGCGCTTCCGGATCCGTTCGTCGTGATGGCGACGATGAACCCGCTCGATTCGGAGGGCACCTATGCGCTTCCGATCGCGCAGATGGACCGCTTTCTCATGAAGGTCAACGTTGGCTACCCTTCGCCCGAGGAAGAGCTGCGGATCCTCGATCGGTTCGCGGTCGCCGACACGCAGCCGGTGCGCGCGGTCGCGACGCTCGACGATGTCCGGCGTTGGCGAGCCCAAGCGCACGGCGTTCACATCGACGAAAAGCTGAAGCGCTACATCGTGGAGCTGGTCGCGACGACTCGCAAGGCCGGCGGCGTGACGGTCGTTTCGAACTCCGGTGGGACGTTCCGAGTCGCCGATCTCATCGACTACGGCGCGAGCCCACGGGCGACGCTGGCGCTAGCCTTTCTCTCGCGCGGACGCGCGCTGCTGGACGGACGAGATTTTGCGCTCCCCGACGACGTCCGCGCGATTGCACCACATGCGCTTCGACATCGCATCGGCTTCAACTATCGTCTTGCCGTGGAAGGCATCAACCCCGACGCGGCGATTGAAGCGATGATCGCAGCCGTGCCTGCGCCGTGACGATTCGCGAGGCGCTGCTGCGCGCGCGGCGACGCCCACGGCACCTCGGTGCGGGTTCTCCCACGATCTATCGCGGCGATGGGTACGAGTTCGTCGAGCTACGCGCCTACGTGCCCGGCGACGACGTCCGCCGCATCGATTGGGCCGCTACCGCGCGCTCGGGCGATCTGCAGACCCGCGTCGTCTTGGAAGACGTTGCGCTTACGCTGGGCGCAATTGTCGATACGTCGGCGTCGATGCGCGTGGGTCGCCGGCGACCGCTGCTCGACGCGGCCCGCGAAGCGCTCGAAACTTGGTTCGGCGCCGCGACGGGTGACGATCGCTGCATCCGCGTCGAAGCCGACGCGGTGACGCCGCCGGTACTGCAGCGCCGAGCGCATCGCGCGCTCTGTGGGTGCGCCGAAGGAGCCGAATTCAATACCACGCGTACGCTGCGCACGGCGCGCGCTGCCTTGCCGCGTGGCACCGCCCTCCTAGCGATCGGCGATTGGTACGATTTGCTGCCAGTACTCGATCGCGACCTCGCCGATCTTGGGGCGCGCTTCGATTGCACCGCACTGATCGCACGGGATCCGTGGTACGACGAGCTCCCACTCGGCGGGATCGTGCGGCTGCGCGGCGTCGAAGGCGGACAGTTACGCGCGTACGTCGGCAGGCGCGAGCGTGCAGCCTTCCGCAACGCCGTCGAGCGGCGGGAAGCCGCGCTGGTCGCACGGTTTCACGCAGCCAACTGGCGCACCGGCATCCTTCGCGAATCCGACGGTGCGGCATCGCTCGCTTCCGCCTTCGGCCTCGCGCACGCATGAGCATCGATCATCCGGCGCGCCTCGCGCTTGGTCTCGCCGGCGTAGCGATCTTCGCATTCGTCTACGCGTGGCTCCAAGGTCGCGTAACCGCACGCGATCTCGCCTACTCGAACATCGCATTCTTTGCCCAAGCGGCGCGGCCGCGCCGCTGGATTCCGCGGGCGCTTCAGGCGCTTTGGATCGTCGCGCTCGGTGGCGTCGTTCTTGGCGCGGCCGGTCCGCATCTGACGCTCTTGGTTCCGGCGCGCGACGGTTCCGTCTTTATCTGCATTGACACATCTGGTTCGATGGCTTCAACCGACGTTGCCCCAACTCGCGCACAAGCCGCCAAGGCGGCCGCAGCAGCCTTTATCGAGGAGAGCCCACGCGGCACGCGCATCGGAATCATCTCTTTTGCCGGCGCCGCCGGGGTTGTCGCACCGCTGAACGCCGACCATCAAAGCGTCATCACGGCACTTGACGATGTCCCGCTCCCCAACGGCGCAACCGCAATAGGCGACGCGCTCAAGCTCGCCGCGCGAATGCTCCCGGCAACCGGCCATCGGGTCGTAATTCTGATCACCGACGGAGTCAACAACAGCGGCACGGATCCGATGGAAATGGCCCAGTGGCTGGGCGCCCATCACATACCAGTTTATACGATTGGCATCGGTACCGCTGCCGGCGGCCTGATTCCGGGCACGAACGAAGAAGCGACGATCGACGAAGACGCGCTGCGCGGTTACGCGCAAGTGAGCGGCGGAGCGTATGCGCGCGCGGAGAACGCAACCCAGTTGCGCGACGCGCTCGCGCGGCTGGGGCGCATCACGTCGCTGCAGCGAAAGTCGGTCGACGCGTCTTTGGGCTTTGCGGTCGGCGGCGCGCTCGCTATGCTCGCCGCGTTTATCGCCGGCTTCGGGCTCGGGCGTTACCCGTGAACGAGCCGATCGCGTTGCTTTCGCGGTGGATCGATGAGGCCGGAGGCACGAGCCGCATCGAGGCGATCGCGATGGCGCTGGCGACAGCGGATGCCTCGGCACGGCCTTCAGCACGGATTGTGCTCTTGCGCGGCCTCGATGGGCGCGGCCTG
>DATHOO010000065.1:0-2114 GCA_035484815.1 Candidatus Acidiferrales bacterium | reverse complement strand
AAGGTCTCGCGGACCTCGTAGTCGCCCCGGTACGGTAAGTTGGAGCGGCATCTCGAACTTGGCCTCGATACATTCGGGGACGTCACCGCCGATTCGACCGGCCGGCTCTTGCCGCACGCCCAGGTGATACGAAACGTCGTCGAAGAGGCGGTGCTTGCCGACGGACTCGGCGTAGACTTTATCGGGGTTGGCGAACATCACCGCGGCGACTTTGCGATATCGTCTCCCGAAGTCGTGCTTGCGGGAATTGCGGGCCGCACGCGTCGCATTCGCCTTGGCTCTGCCGTCACGGTGCTGAGTTCCGACGATCCGGTTCGCGTCTTCCAACGCTTCGCTACGCTCGACGCTATCTCGAGTGGACGAGCCGAAGTGATTCTCGGACGTGGTTCGTTTACGGAATCGTTTCCGTTGTTCGGATACGATCTCAGCCAGTACGAGGAGCTCTTTGCCGAAAAACTCGATCTCTTCGCAGCCTTAATCACGCAAGAGCCGGTGACGTGGCACGGCAGAACCCGGGCAGCCCTGACGACGCAGCGTGTCTTTCCGACGATCGAGTCGGGTTCGCTGAAGACTTGGATTGGTGTCGGGGGCAGTCCCGAGTCGGTCGTCCGCGCGGCGCGTTACAGCATGCCGATGATGCTCGCGATCATTGGTGGCGATCCGAAGCGGTTCAAGCCCTACGTCGAGCTCTACCACCAAAGCCTCGAGCAGCTCGGAAAACCAACCTTGCCGATTGGCGTTCACTCGCCGGGCCACATCGCCGAAACCGACGCACAAGCGAAAGACGAGCTCTGGCCCGCTTTTAAGATCATGCGCGATCGGATCGGAGCCGAACGGGGCTGGCCCCCGATCAGCCGCGCCGAATTCGACCAGGAAGCCGATCGAGGCTCGCTCTATTGCGGTTCGCCCGAAACGGTCGCGCGGAGGATTGCCGCAACCGCGAGAACCCTCGGTATCGCCCGCTTCGACCTGAAATACAGCGCGGGTCCATTGTCGCACAACAGGCTGATGCGCAGCATCGAACTCTACGGCAGTAAGGTCATTCCGCTCGTTCGTGAGATGCTCGCCTAATCTCGCGTGCCGGCGTGATGCCGGTCAAGTGGCTACGTTTCTGTTATGGCTGAGTGAACGCAGTTGAAGAGCTCGTGTTGCCCTTTTACTGGTGTGCAGCTGACCTCTGCGTGGCGCGAGATATGATGGTCGTGCTGACAAGCCTGCTCGTGGCAGATGGCACCTGCATCAGAAGTCTTACACCGCGGGCCCTTGTGCTCGTGAGATTGCATCCCGTCGGAGTGGTTTGCCATTTTAGAGTCCTTTCGGTGACGTGAGCGGCGCGATCCCGAAGCGGCCGACGTGGCCTCGGCGGATCGTTAAGCCGCGATCTTCATGAGGTCTCCCTCTGACTTAGCTTACCGCCTTTTACCCCGAAACGCGAGCTTCGGCGCTTTGCCGCGCGACCGTAGGCTCGCCTTATTAAGTCGCGCACCACCGCGCTAGCGCTCGAAGCGGGGAGACCGTCTGCGCACATGTGGCGCCGAGCGAGCCATTGCAACATCGCGCGCACATCCGGTCCGAGACTGAGCGTCACGAGTCCTCGGCGTTCCGCCGATGAGGCGGTCGCCATGCGTTGCGATTTCACTGCCATATACGATGCTCCTCGAAACTCGATTAGTCAACTATTGACACGGCGGTTGGCACGGAATAGACTGTCATACACGTCATACAGTAGCCGAGGAAATAATGATGACCGTTTCCTCTTTATCGATTCAGGCAGGTTGGCGCAACGCGTACGTATCGACACAACTGCCGCGCCTCCCGCCAGGCGTTCCGCTCTTTCGCCTGCTGGGTCCCGCGTTTGCTGTAAGCATCGGGTATGTCGATCCCGGCAATTTTGCGACCGACCTCGGTGCCGGGACCTTTGGCTATCGTCTGCTCTGGGTTGTTGGGCTCGCGAACGTTGTTGCGATCGTCTTGCAACTTGCGGTCTCCGATCTCACGCTCGCGAGCGGCGAAGAATTTGGCGCGCTGATCGCCCGGCGTTGGAAACGCTATAGCTGCGTCGCGTGGCTCACTTTTCAGGGAGCGGCAATCGCTACCGACCTTGCCGAGTTCAG
>DATHOO010000064.1:0-5720 GCA_035484815.1 Candidatus Acidiferrales bacterium | reverse complement strand
AAGAGGAAGCCGGCGGCGGGCTCGTGTTCTGGCATCCCAAGGGCACGCTCGTGCGCGGCATCATCGAAGCGTTCATTCAAGCGGGACTGCGCGAACGCGGCTACCAGCCGGTGTACACGCCACACGTTGATAACGAACGGCTTTTCGAGATTTCCGGACATTTGGAAAACTTCGCGGAGAATATGTTCGGACCGATCGAAGCCGAAGGACAGCGGTTCCGTCTCAAGCCGATGAACTGTCCGGGTCACATTCTCATTTACAAGAGCCGCTTGCGCAGCTATCGCGAGTTGCCGTTGCGGTTCTCCGAGTTCGGCACGGTCTACCGATTCGAACGTTCGGGCGTGCTACACGGCCTGACGCGCGCGCGCGGCTTCACGCAAGACGACGCGCATCTCTTTTGCATGCCGGATCAACTGCAAAGCGAGTTCGAGCAGACGCTCGACGAAGCGCGGCGTTTAATGCAAGCCTTTGCGTTCGACGACGTCACCTTCGTGCTCTCGTCCCGAAGTGCCGCCGAGCGCGGCGATACCGACGCAATCGCCGAAGATGCGATCCGAAAAGCGCTGGAGCGCTACGAGCTTCCCTTTGAAATCGACGAAGGCGGCGGCGCGTTTTACGGTCCGAAGCTAGACATTAACGTGCGCGATGCACTCGGCCGGCCATGGCAGCTCGGCACCGTGCAGGTAGACTTCATCCTGCCTGCTCGCTTTGCCTTAAGATATCGTGGCGCCGATGGTCACGATCACCAGCCGGTTATGATCCACCGGGCACTTGCAGGCTCACTCGAACGTTTCTTTGGCGTGCTCATCGAACATTACGGCGGCGCCTTCCCCGCCTGGCTAGCACCCGTTCAGGCCGTTCTCACACCAATTTCTGAGGATCAGCTGGGATACTCTCATGAAGTAGCGTCGAAACTCGGAGAGGCGGGCTTCCGGGCCCAAGTGGACGAAACGAATGAAAAACTCGGGTATAAGATTCGCCATTGGAAGATGCAAAAAGTACCCTACATCTTGGTGGCGGGTAAACAAGAGGCTGCGGACGGCACCGTGAACGTTAATCAACGCGGTGTCGACGCGAAACGCACGATTTCGATTGGGACATTCATGAAAGAGTTGCGTCAGGTCGTTGAGGCAAAGCAGTAACAAAATGAAGTGTGATATGCGCGCCGTTCTTGCGGCGCTTGCGCTGATACTGGCATCGTGCCAGGGCGCCGGCTTGGATAGCGGCATGGGCGGCATGGGCGGCGGCATGGAACCGCCGGTCTCGCAACCGGGCTCCATGAACGGCGGCGGCATTGGCGGACTAAACAATGGTAACGGGACGTCCGGCCAGGTGGCCGGTCCGAACGTCGGCAGCAACGGGCAAGAAGAGCTCACGAATCCTGGGGCGACGCTCGCGCCCAATCAGGCGCAGTATGCGATCGCACAAGGACCGACGGGCATGAAGTGCCCCCAAGTGTTGCAGTATACCCAGCCGTACAACTGCAACGTCGCTTTTAACATTCCAACGCCGTCGCCCGCGCCCAGCGGAGCCGCAAAGAGTACGCCGGCGCCGACCGCGAGTCCGACGCCGACGCCGCAGCCAAGTGCGTCGTCCGACGACGACAGCGACGACAGCGACGACACACCGGCGCCGACTTCATCGCCCGGCGGGACGATGACGCTGGAGATGGAGCCGCTGCCAAAAGACGTGCCCTCGATGACGAACCCGAACCCGATGTTGATGCATGTCACGCCACTGGTCGGAATTCGTCTGCAGAGCAATCTCGACTTTGTGCTCAACGGTCAGGCAACGGTGCAGTACACGCTTCCGCAGGTGCAGTACACCGGCCGCGTTTTCACGCTTCAGCTCTATAACGAGTCGTCGCTGCGCGGCAAGCGCATCGATCAACTGATCGCCACATACAGCAAGTTTACGACGCCGTCGAGCAACGAGGTGCAGTTCCAGTTCACGACGCCCCGGGTTACGGTGCGACACACGCAGATCTGGCTGCTCGCCATGTACGGCTCCCAGCTTCCCCCGGGTTCAACCCCCACGCCATCACCGACCCCGGCACCCTCAACGTCCCCCTCGCCCAGCACCTCACCCTAGCCGCCCGCCCCCCTGTCATCTCGAGCGGACGCAACTTTGTCATCCTGAGCGGAGCGCCGGAGGCGCGTAATCGAAGGACGCTCGAAGTTGTCATCCTGAGCTTGTCGAAGGGGCTCAAATGTCCCCTTCGGCGTGGCGCACGTTTATTGCGAGCTTCCTTGGGTGGACGCTCGACGCGTTTGACTTCCTCATTCTCACGTTCGTCATTTCGCGAATCGCCACCACCTTCAACCGCAGCATCGCCGAAGTGGCGTTTGCGATTACGCTCACGCTTGCGTGCCGGCCGATCGGCGCATTGCTCTTCGGTTGGCTCGGCGATCGCTACGGGCGTCGCATCCCGCTCATGATCGACGTTGCGTTCTATTCGATCGTCGCGCTGCTCACCGCATTCGCACCAAACTTCACCGTGTTTCTGGTGCTTCGCGCGCTCTTCGGCGTCGCGATGGGCGGGGAGTGGGGGCTCGGTGCGGCACTGACGATGGAGATGCTGCCGCCCGAGCGCCGCGGTTTTTTCAGCGGTCTTCTTCAGTCGGGGTACATGGTCGGCTATCTGCTCGCCGCGCTCGCATTTTTCGCAGTCTTCACGTTCACGCACTGGGATTGGCGCGGGCTCTTTGCGATCGGCGCGTTGCCGGCGCTGCTGATTCTTTACATCCGTACGAGCGTGCCCGAATCGCCCGCCTGGCTCGCCGGTCGCGCGCAACGCATCTCGGCTCCCGGCAACTTCTTACTCAAATCGTTCGTCGCGCATTGGCCGCTTTTCATTTACGCCATCGTGTTTATGGCGGCGCTCAACGCCTTGTCGCACGGCACGCAAGATCTCTACGCAACCTTCTTGCAGAAGCAACACGGTTTTTCGCCCGGCACCACCTCGCTGATCTCGATCGTCGCAGCCGTCGGCGCGATTGCGGGAAGCATCATCTTCGGCACGTTTTCTCAGCGATTCGGGCGCCGGTTGAGCGTGATGCTCTGCGCGCTGCTTGCCTTTTGCACGCTGCCGCTCTGGGCGTTCAGCACCGCAGCGATGCTCCTAGCCGCCGGCGCCTTCATTATGCAGTTCTTCGTGCAAGGCATCTGGGGCGTGATACCCGCCCACCTCAACGAACTTTCACCCCCCAACGTGCGCGGCACGTTTCCGGGTTTTACCTATCAGCTCG
This sequence comes from Candidatus Acidiferrales bacterium, assembly GCA_035484815.1. Lineage (GTDB taxonomy): Bacteria > Vulcanimicrobiota > Vulcanimicrobiia > Vulcanimicrobiales > Vulcanimicrobiaceae > Cybelea. Next base: position 2,472 of record DATHOO010000064.1, on the reverse strand, counting down.
GCAACTTACTGGCGGCCGGAACCGTTCAAATCGAGGCCGCGCTCGCGCAACGGCTGCCGCCCCTGCCATCCGGACAGGTCAATTTTGGCGGCGCGATGGCGATCGTCATCGCGATCGTCATCGCGTCGGTCTTCGTGCTCGCCCTGCTCGGTTATCTGGTACGCAAGGAGAGTAGGTTCGTCACGCTAACCACATAGCGAACGAAGCGTTGCGAGAACCGCCAAGCAGGAACCATTAACCACAACGCCGCGTTATATAGCAAATGTTGAAGCATGTTATGAGGCTTGCGCTGTTCTTTGTGTTCGCTGCTCAACCCGGCTGGGCAAGCGCGGGAGATATGGGGGGCATCGCCGGCACCATTACCGATGCAAAGACGGGCGCGCCGATCGCGGGCGTCCACTTGGAAATCGCGTCTCCTTCAGACCTCGTGAAGGTGACGACCGATTCGCACGGTCACTTTGCGGTACTCTCCCTTCCGCCTGACGACCACTACTCGCTGACGTTGCAGAAGGACGGGTACTACGCGCGGACCGTTTCCGGTTACTCCGTTTACGCCGACCAAACCCAAGAGTACGATATAACCCTCACGCCTTCGCCGCCGCCCAACTCCTAGGGCGCCTTTGCAGTGCGGGGCTAGGCGCCCGCACCGCAGAAGCCCACTGGGTGGCAACGCGAGCCCAACGGTACGAGCAAGGCCGCGCACGCCGAAGCGCGTGCCCACGCTCGAGCCACGCGAAATGGGAGCTTCGCGATCCTTCGGTCGACCCGATCGCCCTGATCGAAGCGTCGAACGTCGGGCGCGTCCCCGGTCTGGTGCCCGTGCGGTACGCGCGAATGGCGCCCTCACCATTCACTTTTTTCCGAGGTTCCGCGATGGTCCAAGCGCGGGACCTTCGCGAAACACCGGCGTCGGGAATAATCGTCCAGCTCTGCGGCGACTGCCACATCATGAACTTTGGCGGCTTCGCAACCCCGGAGCGCAACCTTATCTTCGATATCAACGACTTCGACGAGACCTTTCCCGGGCCGTGGGAGTGGGACGTCAAGCGCCTCACGGTGAGCCTCGTGCTCGCCGCGCGCGACCGCGGCTTCTCAAAGCGCGTGGCCCGCGACGCGGTGCTCGCCGCGGTTGCCTCCTACCGGCAGCGTCTCACGCAATACGCCGGCTACACGCCCCTCGACATTTGGTACACGCAACTTGAGCTCGCCGCGCTGAGCGTCTTTTTCCAGCGCAATGCCGACGTCTTCGGCGATTTGGAACAAGCCGAAAGGTTCGCTCGCGGACGTACGTCCGAGACGGCCTTCCCGAAGCTCGCGACGGTTCAAAATGGAAACGCAACGATCGTCGACCACCCGCCGCTGGTCTATCATTTTCACGAGCACGTGGCCGACTGGGACAAACTGATCGGTAAATTTCTCGAACAGTACCGAGAGTCGCTCTCCCCCGACCGGCGTCTGCTCTTCGATCGCTATCGCTTTGAGGATCTCGCTATCAAAGTCGTCGGAATTGGGAGCGTCGGCACCCGCTGCACGATTGCGCTCTTCATCGCCGACGAAACGGACCCGCTCTTCCTACAGGCGAAGGAGGCGCGTCGCTCGGTTCTGCAGGCGCCCGACGCAAAGAGTCCATTCGCCGACGAAGGCGAGCGCGTCGTCTACGGTCAGCGCCTGATGCAAGCCGCCAGCGACATCTTCCTCGGCTGGGCCGAGTTTCCGGGCTCGCAGCACAACTACTACATGCGACAGCTTCGCGATATGAAGGTATCGGTCGACATCGAGAGGTTTCGTCCTCGCACCCTAATTGATTACGGGGCCATCTGCGGCTGGGTCTTGGCGCGAGGGCACGCAAAGGGCGGGGACGGCGTCGCCATCGCGGGATACTTAGGAAAAGGCGACGTTTTCGATCGCGCGATTGCTGCATACGCGCCGGCGTATGCCGATCAAGTCGAGGCAGACTTCGACGCGTTTCAGTCCGCCATCCATTCGGGCCGCATCCAAACGGCGACGGGGGAGTTCACCGAACAGGACTTCCTGCCTTAGCTCTCCCCCGTCACCGGCGACGGCCTCAGTAACGTGACTTAGATCATGTTTTCGATCTCAAGCTCGGCCCAGCCGACCCGCTTGTCGTTGTTGAAGTAGTTGAACTTCGCATGGCAGTCGCCGGCTTCGGCGCCTGCGGTCACTTCCCACGTGTCGGTCGACTGCTGGGTGATCGTGGCTTTGCCCGAGGCCCCGCCGCAAGTGTCATGCTCGACAATCGAACCTTTCGAACCTTTCGGCGTTTTCAGGGTGACGGTGTCCGGTCCCGGCTGCGACGCCGTGAGGACGATCTTGCAAGGGGTTACGCGGACGCCGCCCTTGGAAAGGCACGCGTCGGCGCTGACGATCTTCGATTGGGCGGCCGCTGAGCTTCCAAGCGGCAACTGGTTCTGCGATCCGCTACCGCAGCCGGCCAGAATGGCAGCAGCGGAT
>DATHOO010000063.1:0-9077 GCA_035484815.1 Candidatus Acidiferrales bacterium | reverse complement strand
ATTCCCGGCGGCGGTGGAACGGCGCGAATGCCGAGCGTTCGGCACGACCACGGGCTCGGAATCGCACGAACGACGTCGTCGGGAACGATCGCCGCATCGGCCGAAATCGGCGGCTTCGCGCCTCGCAGGCGTGCTTCATCGAAGCCGCCTGACAAATCTCCAGTCTCCTCACTTGCGTCGCGTGGCCCAAACGGCATATAGCGCGCCTCGTCGGGAAGATCCGCCAGCGGCGTTCGATCGAAGAGATGCTCGACGAATTTGACGACTGACGCCTGATCGTCATATTCGTGCACGACGCCGGTGCGCGCGTAGGGCGAGATGAGCAGAAAGGGCACGCGCTGGCCGTTGCCGCAGGGATTACCGTCGGGGCAGACGAGCCATTGCGGCGGCGGCACGTGATCCCAGAAGCCACCGGGATCGTCCCAGGTGATTACGATCGCCGACTGACTCCAATACTTGCTGCGCGCAATGCGGTTGACCAAGGCTGCGACGTCGGCTTGGGCGACCTGCAGGTCCGACTCGCCCGGATGATCGTCGTCGCCGGTGAACGTATGCGGCTTTGCATTAGCAGGGCGCAACCCGAGATTGCTCCCGAAGCCTCCCTTCAAGTAGAAGAGGCCGCCATCACCGAGCTTTCCGCCTTCAACGTCCGACGCAAACTGCGTGATGTCGGCGACATGTTGATCCATCGCTTGATTCTGTGCGATGTAGCCGAAATAGTGTGGCGCGAGATGGTGCGTCACGAGCGTGACGCGCCCGGGGTCTGCCGGATTCGCATAGCCCTGCTGATACCACGCCCAGCCGATCGGCGCTTGGGCCCGCGCGCTGAGATAGGCAATATCGTCGCCGATGTCTTGTGTGTATTGCGTCAACCGGCCCGCTTCGGCACCCTCGAGGTTGAGCAGCACCGTCGCGTATGTTTGATCGACCTGGCGTGCTTTGCTGAAAGTTTTAGTATTGTACGGCCCCCAAGCGGGATCGAGGTCGACCCACATCGGCACCCCGCGCCCACCGGCGCCTTTCGGATCTTCCGTATAGGGCGGACCGGCCGCGCCGTAGCGCTTGTATTCCGTCTCGCCGTTCTGCGCCGCGATGATCTCAACGTTGCTGGGCGCCGATGGCGCTCGCGCACCTTGAAAGAAGGAGTCGTAGAGCGCGAACCGGCTTGCGTACATCCAGAGATACGGAATCGTTTCGCAATCGACGTGCGCCATCGCTTCGTCGCCGACCGACGCGGCCTCCGCGGCTCGCGTCATGCCAAGTACCTTTTGCGCTATCAGCGGAAGCTTTTGCGCCCACTTGGTTTGCGCGGCGACGAAGCCGTCCATCGCGCCACCGTGAATTCCGGCGTCCACGAGCGCGCGATCGTTGTTCAGCAGGCCGAGCTCGGACGTCGTAACCCTAAATGGTTGGGTCGCGCGCTGCGCAACCGGATTATACTGCGTGAAGCCGTGCGACTGCGCGGCGCTTGTGTAAATGCCGTTTGCACCCGGAAACGTTCCGAAGTAATGATCGAACGACCGATTCTCCTGATAGATCACAAACACATAACGCACGTGCCCGGCAATCAGGTTCTGAAGCGACGGCGGCGGCGGACTGGCGGCCGAAGCCAGTAACAGGGTCGCGATAACGACGGCGGCGCGTTTCATCGTGCCGTGGCGCGCGTCAGCAGATAATCCTGATTCACCAAATTGCCGGCATAGTACGGCTCGCAGATCGCTTCGAACTCGCGCCGGACGTCGTTCAGATGCTCGGGCGACTCCGCAAGGCTCTCGACGAGCTTCTGCATCGGGCCGACCGAGCGTTCCATGAACGAGCGGTAGTGCGCCAGGCTCAGGGCGGGAACGACCATCACGCCGCGCTCGAACGAGCACTCGTCGAAACGCCGCGCCAATCGTTCCTTGATGACGGCCGCGTCGCCCCAGTGGGAGGGCGGCGGCACCCCGGGTGGAAGCGGCGGCACGTGGCGGCCGATGAACGCAAAGCATTGTCCGACGAGATTTTCGGGCGGCCACGTCGCAAACGCGATGCGTCCCGAGGGCTTGAGTACGCGGTGCATTTCCGCGACGGCGAACTCGGGCCGTGGCGCGAACATGTGCCCGAACTGACTGACGACCACATCGAACGACGCGTCGGGAAAGGGAAGACGTTCGGCGTCGCCCTCTACCCATTGGACGTCCGGCAACCCGGCGATGCGTGCGTTCTCTCTCGCCGCTTCAAGCAGAGCGGGCGTCAGATCGACCCCGCTTGCGTGTGCTCCCGCGCGTGCCGCCGTGATCGCGACGACGCCGGTGCCGGTGCCCACATCGAGCACCGCTTCACCCGGTGCGATGCCGGCGAAGCGAACGAGATGCCCGGCGACTGGCGTAGTGAACGTCGCCGCCGGCGCAAACGACGCCCACATCTCGCGCTGCCGGTCTTTAAACGCCGAAAACGGATCGGAAGTCATAGCGCGTTCCGTTCTGAGCTTCCGAAGCGGCTCCTACGAGGCTTATCGCAACAGCGACGTGACCGTCGCGCGAACCTCGTCGTCTTGCGAGTCGCCGATGATGGTCTTGCGCAGACGCCCCTGACGGTCGAAGAAGAGCTCCGTCGGCCACGCGTTGACGTTATACGCTCGCCACAACGCGAAATTGTTATCGATCGCGACTGGCCAGACGATCCCCTGTTGAGCCAAGCTTTGCGCAACGTACGGGCGCGAGCGTTCGGCGGGCGTCTCTGGAGCGTGGACTCCCACAACGCTAAGCCCGCGCGCGTGATCTTTCGCGTAGAGCTCGCGCAGCAGCGGCACCACGTTTTGACAGTTCGAACAATCGACGGTAAAAATATCGACCACGACGACTCGGCCGGCAAGCGACCCGGCATTGACGCGACCGTTGATCCAATCGGTAGCCGAATAGAGCGCAGCGAGCGGCGCCTGCGCGGCACCCGCCGGCAAATTTGCAACCAGACTCGCGACGAGCGCCAGAATTACCAATCTCATACTTGCTCTACGCTCGTCGCGCCCACCGCGGATGACCCCACTCCCTTATAGCGGCGCGCCGGAGCAGTATGCCGCCTATCGAAAGCGAACGAAGATACTCGTACCATTCTTTGCTCTAGCTTACGAGGCGAACGCTCTTTGGAACCGATCGTGACCTACCGTGGAACGGTATTTCCGTGGCATTGCGACCACATGGGACACATGAACGTCATGTGGTACGTCGGAAAATTCGATGAGGCGACCTGGCATCTAATGGCCGCTATCGGGATTACGCCCAGCTACATCCGCGACGCGCAGACCGGAATGGCGGGCGTTCAACAGAACATCACGTACAAACGCGAGCTCTTCGCCGGCGCGATCGTCGAAATACGGTCGCACATCGTCTCAATCGCAGAGAAGAAGATCGTCTTCGTCCATGAAATGCGCGACGCCGAACGCGACGAGGTCTGCGCCGTTTGCGAGCTGACAGCCGTTCACATCGACCGCACCACCCGGCGCGCAAGCCCGATCCCGCAAGAGGTGCGAACGCGCGCGGACTCGCTGCTCAAACCGCGCCCGATCTAGCGCGGTCCTCGTCTTCTTTTGGCCGGCCGTGGGTCGCTACTCGAGATGCGGCTTTGGAATATAGCGTAACTCATCGGGCCGAAAGCGGTGTTCGACCAGCTCGCCGTCTTCTTTCGAATATCGCACGACGACCGAACGCGTGTCGACTTCGATGACTTCGCCTTCGATGCCGAGATTCTCGATCGCGACGCGGTCGCCGTATTGCAGGTGTGTGCTCACAGCGCCGTCTTTTCGTCGGCACAGGTGATAGTACTGTAAAGATTCGCCAAGCAGAAAGGGACTAAGCCGGGAGGGAGCCGGGCGGCCGCAAGGAAGCTTACCGGGACCCGGCCAACGTTCGCACGCTATCAACCAACGCCTCGGCCATCATCATCATCGCCGCATGCACCCACGAGAGCGCGCCCCCATTCTTGCCGACAAGTGCCGTGCCTTCGGCCGTCGTACGCAGCTCCGATTCCATTACGGTTACCGTGAGCCCGACATCGTCGGCGAGATGCAGGCGAGAAATCATGAAGCGGTCAGAGATTCTCGTCGGCGCATGCCTTAGCGGTGCGCTCTTAGCTGCGTGTGGCGGCTCGCATGGCGCCTCGTCGCCCGGTTCGATCGTTCCGCCCGCGGTGACGGCACTGGGCCTTTCAGACGAGAAAATTCTCTACAGTTTCCACGGCGGCGGCGACGGCCGTAATCCCGAGTCGGCACTGCTCGACATGGGCGGCACGCTGTACGGCGCAACGGAGTACGGTGGGCAAGCCTCTTGCGGAAACGGTAGTCCCGGATGCGGCACGATCTTCAAGATCCAAACGTCGGGCGCCGGGTATAGGGTCCTCCACCGCTACGCGCAGAACGGCAAGGAAGGCGACCTTCCGATCGCGGGCGTCATCTATGCAGACGGCACGCTGTACGGCACAACCGAGTGGGGCGGCGGTATGGGCTGCGCGGTGGCAGGCGGGTGTGGGACGGCTTTCGAGTTGGATCCTTCCGGTATACACTACCGGGTCATACATCACTTCAGCGGTATCGACCTCAGCGATGGCATTCTTGCCGGAGTTCTTCACCGCGACGGGGCGCTTTACGGTGCCACCGCCGGAAATTACGACGGAACCTGCCTTCGCCGCTGCGGGACCCTGTTCGAAGTCAACAGCGGCTTGCAACGAACGACGACGCTTCACAAGTTCGCGCAGCTTGGCCGCAATGGAAACGATCCCGTTTTTAACCCGATCGATGTCAACGGGGCGCTCTACGGTACGACCGTGATTGGCGGCGACTTGTCGTGCGACTACCCCTATGGATGCGGCGTGATCTTCAAGATGAGCCTTTCCGGTAAGCGATACACGGTGCTCCACCGCTTCACCGGCGACCAAGATGGCGCGTTCCCAAACAACCTGATCGAACGCAACGGCTTTTTGTATGGCACGACGTCCGGCGGAGGTTCCGCGTGCGGGTGTGGGACCGTCTTCAAAGTAAATATTCCGTCCGGCCGCGAGAGCGTTCTCTACCGCTTCCAAGGCGGTAGCGACGGTATGAATCCGACGAGTCTCTTAGCCGGCGTCAACGGGACGCTCTACTCGACGACAACCTTCGGCGGTGCGGAGCGCTGTAACGATTTTAGCTACACGGGCTGCGGAACGGTCTTTGAGATAAAGACGTCCGGCACGGGTTACCATGTTCTGTATCGTTTTCAGGGCCGCGATGACGGCGCAAATCCGATGCGCAACGGTGTCATCGACGTGAACGGATCACTTTACGGCATGACCTACTTTGGCGGAGGCTCGGGTTGCAAAGGGACCGGCTGCGGAACCGTCTTCAGAGTGAGACTCTAGAGCCCGCCGATCGGCACGTCGTTGATGCTGGGTTCGCGCCGGCGCATCAGCCCGTTATCGTCAAACTCCCATTGCTCGTTGCCGTGTGCGCGAAACCAATTGCCGAAGTCGTCGCGCCACTCGTATTGGAAGCGGACTGCGATGCGGTTGTCGTGGAATGCCCAAAGCTCTTTTATCAGCCGGTAATCGAGCTCTTTGGCCCATTTGCGCCGCAGAAACTCGACGATCGCTTGTCGCCCGGTGAAGAACTCGGCCCGATTTCGCCAGCGGCTGTCTTCGGTGTAGGCAAGCGCGACTCGCTCCGGTTCGCGGGTATTCCACGCATCTTCGGCCAACCGAACTTTTTGGCGGGCCGTCTCGAGCGTAAAAGGCGGCAACGGCGGCCGGGTCGTCATGGCCTGCGGAATGTCACATCCTGCCGCGGATTCCCGTCTAGGGGGCGGAGGATGGAAAACATCATGTTTAAGTGGTTCGTGAAAAATCAGCTCGAGAAGTTTGGTCGCAAGTGGGGCTACGATACCGGTTACGTCCGCGAGATCGTCGACGAGGCGGGCGTGGGTGCCTTGATGCCGATGCAGGCGCTCAAAAAGCTAGGGAGTTACCGCAAGGTTCCGCTCGACGCGTATTACGGCGCAGCCCTCACTTCGGGGAAGGCCGCCGACTGTGGACCGTGCTTGCAGCTTGGAGTCTCGATGGCCGAATCCGAAGGCGTCAAGCCACAAATGATTCGCGCGATCCTCGAGCAAGATTACGCCAACTGTTCGAAGGAAGCGCTGCTGGGCGCCGAGCTCGCGCTGGCGACGATCGCGCGCGACGGCACCGGCGATGAGGCGCGCGCCGAGATTCTGAAACGCTGGGGGCGCGCAGGACTCGTCTCGCTCGCCTATGCGATCCTCGCCGCGCAGGCCTATCCAGCGTTTAAATACGCGATCGGCCACGGCCACGCGTGCGTTCGTCTGCGTGTCGGCGGCGAGCTGCTCACTATATCGCACCCGCAGTACGCATGATATCGCAGCGCGCGGAGCGGTTCGAGGAGATGCGTCCGGAGCTGGTGCGCCACGCCTATCGCATGCTGGGTGAGTACGGCGAAGCGGAGGACGTCGCGCAAGACGCGTACCTGCGCTGGAACGCGGCGTTCGATGCAGTGAAAGTACAGGACGAACACGCCCTCGCGCGCACCATCGTGACGCGGCTCTGCCTCGACCGCTTGCGCTCGGCGCGCGCGAAACGCGAGGTCTACTTCGGACCGTGGCTTCCCGAACCGGTCATTTCCGAACGCAACGACGATCCCGAAGCCGCGGCGACGCTCGCCGACGACATCTCCTTCGCGCTCATGCTCGCGCTCGAACGCTTGGCTCCGCTCGAACGCGCGGCGTTCTTGCTGCACGACGTGCTCGAGGTGCCCTTTGCCGAAGTGGCTCAGACGCTCGGGCGTGCCGAGGCCGCCGTTCGCAAACTCGCAACCCGCGCGCGAGAGCACGTGCGCGACGCCGGCCGTCACTCGCGCACCGATCCGAAAGAACTGCTTCGCGTCCGCGACGCGTTCTTGGCGGCGATTCAAAACGACGATCCCGCGGCCCTCGAGCAATTGCTCACTGAAGACGTCGTCTTCACCAGCGACGGCGGCGGAAAAGTCCCTGCCGCAACGGCGCCGGTAATTGGCCGCGAGCGCGTCACCAAGTTCCTCTGGGGCTTGAAGGAATCGCAAGGCTGGCGCAGTGTCGTGCGCATGGATCTCGTGATGCTCAACGGCATGCCCGGGATCCTGACGTTCAACGCGGCCGGCGTTCAAGACGCGGCCGCGCTAGAAATCGTCGACGGACGCATCGCCGCGATGTACGTCGTGCGCAATCCGGAAAAGCTACGAGCGGTAACGAAAACGAGCGGCTAGAATTGCCGGACGCGCGACCCGCTTGTTGATCGATTTACGTGCGTGATAGACTTGTGTGAAGCAATGCCTAACCACGAAATCGTGCTGCCGGAGACCAAGCCCGAGACGGAATGGGTGCTTGGGCGCGCGCTCCAAAAAGTGAGCCCGCAGCGGACGCACTCGCGTCTTCAGGGCGCAATGACGATGCGGCTCGATCGCTGGGCAACCGGTCGCGGTGAGGTGGGGCCGGAGTGGCGCTTTCGCGTGGCTCCGCCAGGCGAAGTCCGCCGGCCGCTCGTGCCCGACGTCGCTTATGTGTCGAACGAACGCCTGCGGCCGCTCGAGGGTGCCGAGCTTGAGGTCCCTCCACTTGCCCCCGACGTCGCTGTTGAAATTCTTTCGCCCGACGATCGCCGCGCCGACGTCGACGAGAAGATCGACGTCTACCTGCGTGCGGGCTCCTCGCTGGTGATCGTGGTCGATCCGATGAACCGTGCGGTCGAACTGCACGACCGCGCGCGGGCGGCATGTGCCCGCGAAGCCGATGCGATCGAGCATTGGGCGTTGCCCGGATTTTCGTATCCGGTAAGCGAGCTCTTCGGCGTCCTGCGCCGCTCGTAAACGGACAAGCCAAAGGCCCCGGCGCTGAAGGCTGCCATGCTCATTCAAGCTTGAACCGGGGCCTGGCGTAGTGAACTCTCCCTATCTACGTGCCACACGATACAGGCGCTGGATGAGAAAACTCTGAAGCCCGTGTCAGACCCTCGCGAAGATTGCCTGATGACCAGCCAAGATGCGTGTTTGCGTCGCGAGGTCGACGCTCGTCGACCAATTGCCGCGCTCGAACGTGCCGCCGAGCACGATGCCGTCCGAGCGTGGAAACATGTAGAGCGTCCCGGTTAAGTACGTATAGTCGACGTCGGGCTGCGGTTCGAGGATCGAGAGCTGACCGCGAACCGGCTCGAGGCCCGTGTCGTCGAAGAGCGTGCGCGAGCCGAGTCCCGTGCAGTTGAAGACTATCGGCTCCCAGAGCGTGGAGATCTGGGCAGCCGTCTGAAACGTGCGCACTGCGATGCGACCGCCCCGCAGCAGAAAATCGCGTTCGACAGCCGGTAGAAACGTGTTGGGCTCGATCAGCATCGTTGCAAACCGGCGAATCTCTTTGAAGCCGGCAAACGGCAACGAGGCGGGATCGATGCTCTCGACGTCGGCGTAGAGATCCACGATTCCGACGCGCGCCGCGTAGTCGAGCTCCGGCGCGCTCGATTGCGCATCGCGCTTGAGCGAGTAGTTGTCAATCCAGCGAACGCCGTAAACCGGGCCGACCATCAACTGAAACTCGCGATTGGCGATATGCGCCGCCTTGCGAAACCTATCGAGAAAGACCGGCGTAGCGGCGTCGGCCGTGAAGACCGTCGTCGGCGTCCACTGCGCACCGGCGATATTCGACGTCGTATCCGGCGGCAGGTCCGCGGCGTAAATGTTCACCTGCCATCCGCGATTCTGCAGAATCCGTGCGGTTGTTAAACCGATGACGCCGCATCCCAACACGGCGGCGTGCGATGGCGAACGGTCGGCCACCAGATCGGCGGCCAGCGTCGCACAGCCCCACGAAAGGCTGAAGCCGCCGCCGCCGTGACCGTAGTTGTGCACCAGCATCTTCGACCCGAACGATTCGGCGCGAAGCACGAATCCTGCGGCACGATATGGACGCAAACCGACGATCGTGCGAATGACGCGGGTTGAGTCGATGCGCACCGGCACGACCGGCGCGTCAGGCGGTGTCGCAGCGAGCGCGTTCGGAGACATGCGCGCGACGGCCAGCGCCGACATGCCAAGT
>DATHOO010000062.1:0-6679 GCA_035484815.1 Candidatus Acidiferrales bacterium | reverse complement strand
TCACTCTATCAACCATCCGGCGGCAAGGGAGCAATGGTCACGGCGACGATACCGGTGACTCCGGGCGAACGCCTGGCGATCTTCGTTGCTGGGAGCGGCATGCGCGGTGGCGGGTTTAACGGCGGCGGCGGATCAGGTTATCCGTACGGCTACGGCTCCGGCGGCGGGGCCTCCGACGTGCGGCAGGGAGGTGAAAAGTTAGCCAACCGCGTCCTGGTGGCCGCCGGCGGTGGTGGAGCTGGAAGCAACGGCTATTTTTGCGATAGTTCAACGTGCCGCTACCACAGTGTTACCGCAGGCGGTAACGGCGGTGACGGCGGTGGGCTCCTGGGTGGGTCGGGCGGTGCCGGCAAGGGCAAGCTTTATGGGAGCGGCGGGACCGGCGGTACGCAACGCACCGGCGGTCAGGGCGGCGCCGGCGGCAGTAGCAGCTGCGGCGGCTCCAATGGAACGCTGGGTGATGGAGGAGCTTCAGAATGTCTGAGTGGTGGCGGCGGAGGGGGAGGCTACTATGGCGGCGGCGGTGGTGGCGCAGGCAGCAGGGAGGGTAGTCATGAACGTGGCGCCGGTGGCGGCGGAGGGGGCGGCTCATCGTTCGCCGAGCGCCGGGCAAAGCGCGTCGACATGACCGCCGGTGTGAACATGTACAACGGATCGGTCGCCCTACTTTGGTAAAGCTTGTCGACGAGCAGCGTAGATCGGAGGGCGCGGCAGATCGCGGACGCTGTCGGAAGTGAAGACGGTTGATTTTCGTGGATGAAGAAGAGCATTCGCTGAATCGCGCAGTTACTTGGAGGTGTCGAGTGAGAACCTTCCCAGTGGCTGAGACCCGCCGCAGCCTCCAAGCATTGCGTTCGGCAACTCCCCGGACGGCGCGGAGCCGTTCGCGCGTTTGACCCACATGGGCGGCACCCTGTAAGGCACCACGGCCAAAGGCGGCAACGCGCATCGTGAAGGCAGTTACACTAGTTGTGGAACCGTTTACAGCGTTACCACTACCGGCAAGGAGAAGGTGCTCTACACGTTCCCTCCGGGCTGCGGAGTCGTTTTCAGCCTTAGCCCTAGCGGCCAACAGACGGTGCTGCACGTCTTCGCTGCCGGCTCCGACGGGGCGTTCCCCGATGGGGCCTAATCGACGTACACGGTGTTCTTTACGGGGTGACAGCCAACGGCGGCAGTTCAAACTGCAAATCGGGCTGCGAACCACTCGCCGGCGGCGGCGGTCGATTATTCGTACGGGTTAGCCGTACGGGTGTACGTTACCCGGGGCCGCTCCTTTTGACACCATACAGCAGCGAAGGCGCTTGCCTTCTCACGCTGACAAAAGGAGCACTTAATTATGAAGTTTCGCACAAACGCGACGCGGTGCGCGGTATGGATTGCTGCGTCGATCGCCATCGCGGCTTGCTCGTCGCAAGCGCAGGAGGGTGTGCTTCCGAATGGATTGCAAAGCACGTCGGCGGGGTTGCCCGCAGCCGCGCGCAAAGCCGCAAAACCGCTCACCGTCGAGAGCTACAAGTTCCAGACGATTGACGACCCAATCGATCCGACGTTCAATCAGCTGCTCGGAATCAACGACGCGGGTACGATCTCGGGCTATTATGGGGCCGGTACGCAGGGCCACCCGAACCAGGGATACACCGTGATTCCGCCTTACGATAAGGCGAGTTTCACCCCCGAAAACGTTCCCGGATCCGTTCAGACCCAAGTCACTTGCATCGACAATCTCGGAAACACCGGCGGATTCTGGATTGACGCGGCCGGCGTTACCCGCGGATTCATCGAATGGAACGGCGTTTTCACTACCTATGCGCATCTCCGATCCCAAAACACTCAGATTCTCGGCCTCAATAATGCCGGGACGGCAGTGGGCTTTTACATTGGCACCAACGGCAAGAGCCACGGGTTCACGATGGATCAAGCAACGGGCACGTTCAAACCCGTGAACCCGCCCAGCGCAATAAACGTGCAGGCGACGGCTATCAACAGCGTCGGCGACGTCGTCGGATTCTATCTTCCCAGTCCCTCGCAAGGCATCGGTTTCATCGAAAAGAACGGAGTGTTCTCAACGTTCACTTATCCGAAAGCGGTCGCGACAGCGGTTTTCGGCGTGAACGATCATGACTCGATCGTTGGTGCGTACTTTGATCAAGCTGGTCTAAACCACGGCTTCTTGTTGGAGTCCCCGCTCTCCCACGCGAAGTTCACGACCATCGACAAGCCGGAGAGCGGTGGAACGTGGCTCAACGGAATCAATAACAACGCGCAAATGGTCGGCTTCTACCTCGACAAGGCCAACAATACCCATGGTGTGTTGGTCACCCCCTAGCGGCTCTTCCAGCAAAGCACAGGGAAAGGATCGGCGACCCGATCCTTTCTTGTTGCTTCCATCAAGCGCCAATCGTACGGGTTAGCCGTACGGGTGTACGTTACGCGGGCGCGCCTGATTTGGCACCATACAGCGGCGAAGGCGCTTGCCTTCAGACGCTGACTAAGGAGCACCATAATCATGAAGTTTCGCACAAACCCGGCGCGGTATGCGTTATTGATCGGCGCATCGGTCGCGGTCGCGGCTTGCTCGTCGCAAGAGCAACAGGGAGCACTTCCGCAAACCCCATCGTCCCAGGCCGCACAGAAAGTTGCCGGAGTACGGCGCGCGCAAACGTTTACATTCCAGACGATCGACAATCCCCTCGATAAGAAGTGGAATGTGCTGTTCGGAATCAACGACGCCGGCACGATCTCGGGCTATTACGGGACCGGATCGAGCAAGCACCCAAACCAGGGCTATACCGTGGTGCCGCCTTACGATGGAGGCAGTTTTACCCCGGAGAACGTTCCCGGCGCCACCGATACGCAAGTCACTTGTATCGACAATCTAGGAAACACCGGTGGATTCTGGGACGACTCCACCGGCATTATTCGCGGATTCATCGAATGGAACGGCGTTTTCACCACCTATCAGCACGGCCAATCCCCTTGGACTGAGATCCTCGGCCTCAACAATGCCGGAAAGGCGGTAGGCTTTTACCTTGGCAAAGACCAGTTTCACGCTTTCACTTTGGATGAGGCAACCGGGAAGTTCAAACCCGTAAACCCGCCGGGCGCAACGAGCGTGGAAGCGACGGGTATCAATAATCTCGGGGATGTGGTTGGATTCTATCCTACCTCGACAGGCAGAGTCAGTTTCATCGAAAAGAACGGCGTGTTCTCAACCCTCACCTACCCGAATTCGCAGGTCACGTATGCTTACGGCGTGAACGACCACGACGCGATCGTCGGTGTATACTTCACTCCCAGCGTATATCACGGCTTCTTGTTGGAGTCCCCGTTTTCGCACGCGAAGTTCACGACGATCGACGTGCCGAACAGCGCTGACACCAATATCATGGGAATCAACAACAACGGGCAGATGGTCGGCTCCTACTACAAAAGCGACCTTTCAGCGGTAAACGGAGTGCTGGTCAGCCCCTAGCTGGTCTTCCGGTATAGGAGCGGTAAGGGTGCGCGTTCTCGGGGCTCGAAACCGAAGAGCGCGATGGAGGATAACGCCCGGTCCGGCCAAGGATTTGGGAGGCTCCTGCGGCGCTACCGGCTTGCTGCCGGGCTTTCCCAGGAAGCCCTCGCCGAGCGCGCGCGGATGAGCATCGAGGGGATCAGCGCACTCGAGCGGGGCTTTCGCCGCTCCCCGCAGCGCGAGACGCTCGAGTTGTTGTCAGGCGCACTGGCGCTCGATGACAAGCAGCGGCATGATTTCGAAATAGCCGCGCGCACTGCGGGAACGCGCCGCCCGCGAGAGGCCTCCGTCACCGTGGGTCCATGGCCGCAAACGGGAACGCCCACGCTGCCGCTGACCTTGACGACCTACATCGGACGTGAGAACGACATGACAGCGATTGCGAAACTCTTAAGCGAGTGGCGGTTGGTGACGCTTACCGGAGCGGGAGGCGTCGGCAAGACTCGGGCAGCGCTGGAGGCTGCAGGCGCGCTCGGCGACGACTGGGGGTACCAAGCGCGTTTTGTCAACCTCGTTGCAGCAACCGACGAATCGTCGGTGACACAGAGCGTCGCAACCGCGCTCGGCGTGCAAGAAATACCCAGCCACCCATTGCGCGACACCCTGGTCTCGTATCTCTCTAGTAAAGCCGTCTTGTTGATTCTCGACAATTGCGAGCACGTGATCGATGCGGTCGCAGAACTTAGCGAGACGCTCTTGACCAGCTGCCCCCGCTTGCGAATTCTTGCGACTAGCCGCGAGCCGCTCCGCGTTTCCGGCGAACACGCCTACCGGCTGCCCTCGCTAGCGACGCCATCGGCAAACGAGGCACTCGGTCTGACGGTCGCAGCTGCGCTTCATTACGGAGCAATTCGACTCTTTTGCGATCGTGCCGGCAGCGTCAACCATGGCTTCGAGCTGACGCGCGACCAGATCCCGACCGTTGCGAAGCTCTGCCGGCACCTCGACGGAATCCCGCTTGCGATCGAGCTGGCCGCAGCCCGCGCGAACTCCTTGTCGGTACAAACGCTGACCGAGAGGCTCGGTGAACGCTTCCAGTTGCTTGCCGGCGGAAAGCGTACGGCACTGCCGCGTCAGCAAACCATGCGCGCGGCGATCGATTGGAGCTACGACTTACTCTCGGCACCGGAACAGCGGCTTTTCGAACGGCTCTCGATCTTCGGCGACGGCTGTACGCTCGCGGCGGCGACGCGCATCTGCGCCGACGATGCGCACGAGGCCGATGTGCTCGATATGTTATCAAGACTGGTCGACAAGTCGCTCCTCGTCCCCGACCTGGACAAGGGCGAAACGCGGTACCATCTGCTCGAATCTTTCCGTCAGTACGCGCGCGAAAAGCTAAAGGCACGCGGAGAGCTGGAAGGTCTGTCGGGCCGGCATGCACGCGTCTTCTTCGAGATGGCCGAGGAGCTCAACGCTGCCGCTCAAGCGAACCTCGACGTACTCTATCGGGCGATGCCCGGCTCAGAGTTAGACAACTGGCGGGCGGCTTTGAAATGGACGCTCGTCGCGCGCAACGACGTGCGCTTGGGCCAGAAACTCGCCGCCGAGCTCAGTTCCTTCTGGCAGACATTTGGGCCGATCGAAGGGCGACGTTGGCTGCACATCGCGGCCGAACAGATCGACGAAACAACGCCGGTCGACATCCTCGCGGCACTCAGCTATGCCCAGGCGAACGTCGAAGTGATGGGCGGGACCCTTGCACGCGCGCTCGCGCCTGCTCAGAGTGCGCTTGCGCACTACGGCGCGCTCGGCGACACGCTCGGCATCGCGCAGGCTCAAAGCCGCGTTGGCTTCGCTCTCGCCTTTACCGGACACGTTCCCGAGGGCACCGCCTTGTTGCGCGAGGCGCTTGCGACGGCCCGGAGTCTCAATGACGGGCGTCTTATCGCATTTGTACTGCGCGTCTTCGCGGTGCTGAGTACTACCGAGGGCGATCACCTCGCTGCGCGACGGTACGCGGCGGAGGCGATGGAAGTCCTCGAAGGCATGGGAGCAGCCCTGACCGCGGCGGCATTGTCCGACCTGGCAGAGTGCGAATTTGCCGCCGGAAATATCGAGCTGGCCGCTCGACGAGCGGCTGCGCAGCTCACCATCATTCGCGCAGCTAATATGGTTCCGTATACAATTGCAAGCAGGTTGAAGACCTTGGCGCGTTATCTTAACGCCCTCGGTAAGTACGATGAAGCCGAGGAGCGCGGTCGCGAATCGCTGGATCTCGCATGGGAGCACGAGCTCGACGATATGGCGGCTCGAGCGCTGCAAACCCTCGCCGCAACATCCGTATTGCGACAGGAGGCATCGCCCAAAGGCTCACCTGAGACGTGGACGCGAGCCGCGCACGTTCTCGGGTTTGTCCGCGCTCGCTTCGTAGCCCTCGATGCGGTGCCGACGCCCCTGGAGCAGCACGAGTTGGATCGCGTGCTTGGCGTCCTGCGCGCCACGATCGGCGAGGCTGCGGTCGCCGATGCCATGGCCGCGGGCTCGCTGATGACGCAGGAGCAGGCCATCAATGAAGTCTGTTTTGGGACCTAGCTGGGTCGTCGCATGAAGGTGTAGGAAGGTGCCGTTAATGGCCAGCGAAAAGGGTGGGCAATGAAATCTTCGCAGCGGGAGTTCGGGTCGATGTCGGCGCAGCGCGGGACCGCGGCGGCGATCAACGTGCTGCGAGAGCGCGCTTTGACGTCTGGCGCCCAAGTCCCGCAGATTACGGAATCGAGCACAGGGGTCATGATTAACCGGGCTCGGGAACTGGTTCGTCGCGCGACGACGTACTAGCCGCCGCCTGAGAATCCTCGTAGACCTTAACAGCTAGCGCGCACTGGGATGCAAGCCCCTGTGCGACCTGCTCAGCGACGTAGTCAAAGAATCCGGCCATTTCGTACGCTTCGCCCATTCGATCGCGCACGTAATCTGCGTAGATTGCATCTTTTGCCTCGAGCAGGTTCTCTTCGCGTTGCCCCATTTTGGCGATATACATTGCCGCCGACGTCGACCAGTTCTGGACGAGATTTGCGAGGTTGTCTAGCGATACTTCATAGACTTCAGAAGCAGATTTGAGTTCGCGCACTTTTAACGAAAGGGGTCCCCAGGTGACCTCCGATATGTTTGGCAACAGCATTGCGACAACGATTGGTACCAGCCACGCCAGCGCCGTCAGAT
>DATHOO010000061.1:0-22237 GCA_035484815.1 Candidatus Acidiferrales bacterium | reverse complement strand
CGGCGAGAACCGGCCGTACCGTGTGCGCACGCGGCCGCCCAGCATGTACAACCTCCAAATCCTCAAAGGGATCGCGCCCGGCAACCTCATCGCCGATCTCGTCGTCATGATCGGCTCGTTGGATCCGGTCTTCGGCGAGGTCGACCGATGAGGACGTTCGCTCATGCGGCGGGTCTCCGACGTGATGCCGAGGGGGCTCGGGACGACGAGCGGAGCCATGGATGGCGAAGCGAGGAGCCCGGCAGCAGGAGCGGAGCAGGATGCGGAGCGACGAGCGTCCCCGAGGCGTCATGTCGGAGACCCGCCGCATGAGCGAGCGCGAGAAGAACTTTCCGGGGTTGCTCGCGCAGTTGAAGCCTGAGTGTGAGCGGCTCATCGCGCAGTATGAGCAACGGCGGTCGGCGCTTTTGCCGATTATGCACTTGTTTCAGCAGCACGAAGGTTTCGTGAGCCCGCAGGCGATGAACGCGGCGGCGGAGATGTTGGAGATCACTCCGGGCGAGGTCGAGGGCGCCGTTTCGTTTTATACGCTGCTCTATCGGCGCCCCGTCGGTAGGTATATGCTCCAAGTTTGTCGCGGGCTGGCGTGCACGATTAACGGCGCCGAAGATATCATGGCATATTGGCGCGAGAAGTTAGGCATCGGACACCTTCAGACCACCGAGGACGGGTTATTCTCGTACGAGGAGGTCGAGTGTTTGGCGGCCTGCGATCGTGCGACGTGCATGGAGGTGAATCTCGAGTTCGTCTACGACCTGACGCCGGCGAAGATCGACGAGATGATCGGCGCGATGCATACGGGTACCTATCCGGTCGCGCCGATGGCGCAGACCGAGATGCCCGGGATAACGTGGGAGATTCCTCAGGACGCACAGATCTCGCGCGGCCGGAAGTCGCCCGGCGCCAGCGGCGTGGAAAGTCCGAACAACGCCGGCGGGGTCGGCGACGCCAGCGGCGTGATCATGCTCGATAACATCGTCAGCGGCGACGTGGCGTTCTTCCGGCGCACGGCCGAACGTGCCGTCGTCGATTCGCGCGCGGTGGTCGAAACGGTCGACGAAGAGGCGAGCCATGCCGGTCACTAAAGTCTTGACCGCCGGCATCGGCGAAGCGGATCTGCGAAACATCGACGTTTATCGCCAGCGCGGCGGCTACCAGCAGTGGGAGCGCGCGGTACGCGAACTCAAGCCGGCCGATGTGCTCGACCTCGCCGAGAAGTCGGCCCTGCGGGGTCGCGGCGGCGCAGCATTTCCCACCGGTCGCAAATGGTCGTTTTTGCCGAAGGACAAATTTCCGCGCTATCTGGTTTGCAACTGCGACGAAGCCGAGCCGGGTACGTTCAAAGATCACATGCTCCTCGAACAGACGCCGCACTTGATCCTTGAAGGGATGCTGATCGGCGCCTACGGCATCGCGACGCATCACGCGTTCATCTATATTCGCGGTGAGTTTAAGAAAGGTTACGAGATCTTCTCAAACGCGCTTGAGGAGGCGCGCGCGGCTGGCTTGGTCGGGAAGAATATTTTGGGCACTGGTTACGACCTCGAAGTGACCATCCAGCGCGGCGCCGGCGCCTACATCTGCGGCGAGGAGACGGGACTGCTCAACTCACTCGAAGGCAAGCGCGGCGAACCCCGGCTCAAGCCGCCGTTTCCGGCCATTGAAGGGTTGTATGGAATGCCGACGGTGGTCAACAACGTCGAGACGCTCGCCTATCTCGTTCCGATTCTCGAGCACGGAGCGGCGTGGTTTGCAGCGGTCGGCACCGAGCGCAGCAAGGGATACAAGATCGTTTCCGTGTCGGGGCACGTACGCAATCCCGGGAACTACGAGATGCCGCTGGGAACGCCGGTCCGCGAGATCATCGAGATCGCGGGCGGGCTGCGACCCGGACGAACGTTCGCGGCGGTACAGCCCGGCGGCGGTTCGTCGGCCTGCATCTTCGAAGAGCATTTGGACTTCCCATACGACTACGAAAGCATGGCGAAGGCGGGATCGATGCTCGGCTCCGGCGCGTTCCTCGTCTTTGACGATACGACCGACTTTGTCCAAGCGGCATACAATCTCGTGCGTTTCTTCGCGCACGAGTCATGCGGACAGTGCACGCCCTGCCGCGAGGGCAGCAGTTGGATGGCGCGCGTGCTCAGCCGGCTCGTGCAGCGGCGTGGCGTGCCCGGCGATTACGAAATGTTGTTGCGCGTCGGTAGGTCGATCACCGGCTTGAATCTTTGCGCGTTGGGCGACTCGATCGAACCTTTTCTCAAATCGGTCATGCTACGATTTCCCGATGCGTTCAAGTCGCGAATCGTGGCGGCATGAGCGAAACGGTCAACCTCACCATCGACGGCGTGCCGGTCACGGTGCCCAAGGGGACGCTGCTGGTCGAAGCTGCTAAGGTCATCAAGCAGCAGATTCCGATCTACTGCTACCATACGAAGCTCGGTCCAGCTGGGCTCTGTCGCATCTGCATGGTCGAGATCGAAGGCATGCCGAAGCTGCAAATCGCCTGCAACACCGTGGCAACCGACGGTATGGTCGTGCGAACGCAAGGCGAGAAGGTCGACGAGGCACGCGCGGTGGTGCTGGAGCTCTTTCTCGTCAACCATCCGCTGGACTGTCCGATTTGCGACAAAGGCGGCGAGTGCGACCTTCAAGATTATGCGATGGCGTACGCGCGCGGCACCTCCGACGTGGCCGATCCAAAGCTCGATAAACCCAAGGCCGTCGATCTCGGGCCGACGATCGTGCTCGACGAAGAGCGCTGCATCGTCTGTCAGCGCTGCGTGCGTTTCGACGACATCATCGCCGACCAACGGCAGCTCGTGGTCAAGGATCGCGGCGCGCGCGACATCATCGCGACGGCGACCGGCGTCCCGTACCGCCACAACTTTACCGGAAACGTCACCGAGCTTTGCCCGGTCGGCGCGCTGACCTCGAAGACCTATCGCTTCAAGTCGCGCCCGTGGGATCTGGAGCGAACGCAGACGACGTGCACGCAGTGCGCCGTCGGCTGCCAACAGTTCGCCGACGTGCGCTACGGCACGCTGCTTCGCACGATGCTCGTCGAAGAGGATGAAATCTCCGATGGCTGGCTCTGCGACCGCGGCCGCTACAACGTCGGCTTCTACGAATCGCCCGACCGCATCACGCAGCCGCTCTACCGCAAAGACGGCGGCTTCGTGCAGATCGGCTGGGACGATGCGTTCATTCTCTGGGCGAAGGCAATCCGCGATGCGATCGCGGCGCGCGGTACCGGGGCCGTCGGCGCGATCGGCGGCGGACGGCTTACCAACGAAGAGGCCTTCGCCCTGCAGCATCTTTTCCGCAAGATTGGCGTTAGCGACCTGGATTGGCGAGGCGGGGCGCAACGCCAGGCCACGCCCGGCACGAACGCCGCGCCGCTCGACGCGATCGATCGCGCGCAGGCAATCGTCATCATCGGCGCCTCTCCAGAGGAGCGCGCGCCCGTGCTCTGGCTGCGCGTCCACAAAGCGGCGCTTCGCAGCGGCGCGAAGATCGTACGCGCTTCAACCGCGCAAGAGGCACGAAGCGCCGCCGGCGACGCGTCACGGGTCGCGCTGATTTGGGATGGCGTGGATCTGGAACGGGGACGCAACTACGCCGAAGCCTTTGCCGGCATCGGCGAGCTCTCGACCTATATCGCGAGCGAGCAGGCGAACGCGCGTGGCGCCGAGGCGATGGGCATGCTGCCATCGGAGGGTTCGACCGTGCTCGATGGCGTGCGCGACGGAAAATTTGCGGTGCTCTCGATCTTGGGTGCGAATCCGGCGCGCAATGCCCCGGATGCGACGACCATCGCCGCCGCGCTCGATCGGATTCCGTTCTTGGTCGTGAGCGAGCTTTTTCTCACAGAAACCGCGCAGCGCGCGGCCCTCGTGTTACCGGCGAAGGGTGCATTCGAAAAGATCGGGACCACGCTCGGCGTAGGCGGCAACCTGCTGCCGGTTAACGCATCGTTGGAAGCGCCCGAGTTCGTGCTCTCCGACGAAGCGATGTTGCGCGGGCTCGCCGATCAGCTCGGTGTCTCGCTCCCATCGGGAGAAGCCCTTCATGCGATCGTCGTCGATCGCGCCGCCAACGCCCCATCGGATTTTACCTTCGGCGACGAGCGCTTTGGCCGTCGAGGAGCCGGGGTCAGCGGTAACGGTGTGCCCGCGGCACCCATCCTCTCCGGCGGCGGAACGTGGCAGCACGACCCGTGGCTGACGGGAATGAGGGCGTAACCGATGCCGTTGTGGCTCGTCGTCTTGGTTAAATCGGTGATTCTGCTCTTCGTCGTCGTCACATCGTTTGCGTACGCGATGCTGGCCGAACGAAAAATTCTCGGCTGGATGCAGCTGCGTCCGGGTCCCAATCGGGTTGGGCCCTGGGGCTTGCTGCAGCCGGCCGCCGACGCCGCAAAACTCATCCTCAAAGAAGATCTCACGCCGGAAACCGCCGACCCGCTGCTCTACAAGCTCGCGCCGTTTATCTCACTCTTTACGGCGTTTGCGGTCTATGCGGTGATTCCGTTCGGTGCATCGTCGTCGGGCACGACCTGGGCGATCGGCAACGTGAACGCCGGCATTCTCGTGATTCTGGCGATCACGTCGATTGGCGTCTATGGAATTACTTTGGGCGGCTGGGCTTCGGGGTCCAAGTATCCGCTGCTCGGGAGCGTGCGCTCCACCGCGCAAATGATCAGCTACGAGCTGGGCATGTCGCTTTCGCTGATCGGCGTGCTGATCTTGGCCGGAACGACATCCCTCGATGGCATCGTCAACGCTCAGGCGCGTTGGTGGTTCGTCTTCCCGCAGTTCGTCGGCTGCGTCATCTTCATTATCACGGCCGTGGCGGAAACCAATCGCGTGCCCTTCGATCTCGTCGAGGCCGAGACCGAGCTGGTCGCGGGCTTTCACACCGAGTATTCGGGGCTGCGTTTCGGCCTGTTCTTCATCGCCGAATACGTCAACATGCTGACCATCTCGTGCATCGCGGCGCTGCTCTTCTTCGGCGGCTGGAACGCTCCGTTCGGTTTGACGATGATTCCCGGCGTCGTCTGGTTCATCTTGAAAGTCGCTTGCTTCATATTCTTCTACATATGGCTGCGCGCGACGTTGCCGCGGTTACGCTACGACCGGCTGATGGCGTTCGGCTGGAAAGTGCTGCTGCCGGTAGCGACGCTTAACCTCGTCGTCACCGCCATCATCGTGGCGTACAAAGGGTGAACGTGATTTCACGAAAGCGGCTCTTTAACGTTTCGGCGATCCTACGGGGCTTGTCGATCACCTTCGGCTTCATGTTCCGCAAGCATCCGACGATCCCGTATCCCTCGGTGAAGAAGCAGCACGCACCGCGGTTCCACGGCCTCCACGAACTGCGGCGCTATTCCGACGGCAAGGAACGGTGCATCGGCTGCGAGCTTTGCTCGGCCGTCTGTCCCGCCAACGCGATCACCGTTATCGGCGCCGAAAACTCGCCGTCGGATCGCCGGTCGCCGGGGGAGCGATATGCGGCTCGTTACGAGATCGATGAGTTGCGCTGCATTTTTTGCGGAATGTGCGAGGAGGCCTGTCCCACCGATGCCATCGTGCTGACCCCGCGGTTCGAAATGGCCGATTATCGGCGCGGCTCGTTCATTTACGACAAAGACCGGCTGCTCGTGCCGCCCGAGGCCGGCGTCGGCACGCCCCCCGACGAACGTCCCGGCGGAATCCCCGGCGATCTTGGGCGCGTCGCCGATATCAAATCGACGACCGACATCGCGACCGGCTACAAAGCCACCTGGCGCGGCGAGGTGTTGACAACGCAGCGGCAAGGCCTGGCGCTTCTAAAGAATGACGAGAACGCGTGAGCGCGTTTTGGGTGTTGGCGGTCATTATCATTGCGAGCGCCGTCTGGACGATCTCGGCGAGCAAGCCCGTTTACAGCGTCGTCGCGCTGCTCCTGAACTTCGGCGCTCTCGCGGTGCTCTATGTGACGCTCTCCGCCGAGTTTTTAGGCGTCATCCAGATCATCGTCTATTCCGGCGCGATCTTGATCCTTTTCGTCTTCGTCATCGCGCTGCTGAGCAGTGGCGTGGCGCCGTTTGCGACCGGACCCGACCGGCTGCCGCGAATCTGGCTGCCGGGCGGCATCTTCGTCCTCGCTTCGCTAATTTTCTTAGTCTACACGGTCTCGAGTGCGCCGCTGAATCCTGCGCGTCCGAGCGGACCCGTCGGCACCGCAAACGTTTTCGGCAGCGTCGGCGATTTCGGCAAAGCGCTCTTCACCGTGCAGCTGCTGCCCTTTGAAGTCGTCGCGCTGATCCTGATGGTCGCGGTCATCGGCGTGATCACCCTGGGCGGCGAGCTGATGCGCGACCTGCCGGCGAGCCGGCAAGAGACGAAAGCCGACCGCGCCATGCGTGAGGCAATCTTGCGCGAGGGAACGGATTGATGCCGGTCTCCATCAACCACTACATCGCGCTTTCGACCGTCATGTTCTTTATCGGTGTGTTGGGCGTGATCGTGCGCCGCAATCCGCTCGTCATGCTGATGAGCATCGAGCTCATGTTCAACGCCGCCAATCTCTTGCTAATTGCTTTCGCGCGGCTTTGGCTGCAGAACGTCGGGCAGATCTTCGCCTTCCTCGTCATCACCGTCGCCGCCGCCGAAGCCGCGATCGGACTCGCCATCATCGTCACCACGTTCCGTCCCGCGAGGTATGTGGATGTGGATGATGTGAGGTCGTTGCATGGCTAGGCTTTGGCGTCGGGGTTCCATCGCTCGGACGCTCGTCGCGGCACCTCCGTGTGCCGCTCCTGCTCGCGCCCCTTCGACTCGCTGCGCTCGCTCAGGACTGCGCTTCGCGCAGGCGCCTAAGGAAGTTTTGAAGATGGCCATCCGTGGCCGCCCGAAAAAGTCGCGACGCCTCGCTCACGGAACCCCGACGCCAAAGCCTAGCCATGCAACGATGGGAGTGAGGGCGGCGTGATCCATCATTCGCTCGGCGTCAGCGGCTCGTATCCGCTGGTCGTCGCGTTGTGGCTGGTGCCGCTCGCGGGAGCGATCATTTGCTGGGCCTTCGGACCGCAGCTGCGGACGCGCGCCGGATGGCTGGTGGCAGGCTTGGTCGGCGTCTCTTTCGTGCTCGCGTGGCTCTCGTGGGGAGCGGGAACGCAGAACGCGGGCGGGGTGGTCGGGGCGAATCAGCCGCTGTTCTCGTGGATGCCGGGCTTCCAGTTCGGGCTTTTACTCGATCCGCTCTCGCTGATCTGGACGTTCATCATCACGGGCGTCGGTTTTTTGATCGTCTTCTATTCGATCGGCTACATGGAAGGCGATCGCGCCTATGCGCGCTTCTTCGCCTACATGAGCTTCTTCGTCTTTGCGATGCTGACGCTGGTGCTTGCCGACAACTTCGTTGGCCTGCTCGTTGGTTGGGGCCTCGTCGGTTTGGCGTCGTACTTTTTGATCGGGTTCTGGTTCGACCGGCCGTCGGCGGTCGCGGCGGCACGTAAAGCCTTCGTCATCAACGTGGTCGGCGACGTCGGCGTGATGTTCGCGATCTTTTTGATCTTTGCGGCGGTGCGCTCGATCGGGTATGGCGATACGTTTGCGGCGGCCGGCTCATTTGGTACGCCGCTGCTCTTCGCGATCTGCATCGCGCTCTTCATCGGAGCTGCGGCGAAATCGGCCCAGGTGCCGCTGCATACGTGGTTGCCGGATGCAATGGAGGGCCCGACGCCCGTTTCGGCGCTGATTCATGCCGCCACCATGGTGACGGCCGGCGTCTATCTCGTCGCTCGCTGTGCGCCGCTGTGGGAGCATAGTGCGTCGGGGCGGCTCTTGGTCGGCACGATCGGCGGGCTTACGGCGATCGCCGGCGCGATCCTCGGGACGGCGCAGTGGGACATCAAACGCATCCTCGCCTACTCGACGATGTCGCAGATCGGCTACATGATCATGGCCGTCGGCGTCGGCGCCTACGAAGGCGGCGTCGCACTCTTCTTTACTCACGCGTTTTTCAAGGCGCAGCTCTTTCTCGGCGCGGGTCTCGTGATTCACGCGCTCAATAACGAACAAGACGTGCGCCGCATGGGCGGCCTGTGGAAGCGGATGCCGTTTGCTTTCTGGGTGATGCTGACGGCGGTGCTTTCGATCACCGGAGTTCCGGGCTTCAGTGGGTTCTTTTCGAAGGACGAAGTCATCTACGGCGATCTGCAGTTCGGCCATCCCTGGCTCTTCGCGGTCAGTGCGCTGACCGCCGGAATTACGGCCTACTATATGTTCCGGCTGCTCTTCATCGCGTTCCTCGGCGAGTATCGCGGCGACGTCGATCACGCGCACGCGCCCGCTTGGACGATGAACGTTCCTGTCGCCATCCTCGTCGCTCCGAGCGTCGCGATCGGCGCGGCGCTGATGATCGGCGGTGAGAACTCGCCCTGGGCCCAGTTCCTCGCGCCGCTCTTTAGCCCGCAAAGAGCGCCCGTTCCGGGCGAGGTGACGCCGGTGCTTTCCTCAGCCGTTACCTCGGGAATCGTCTTCCTCTTCGTCCTGCTCGGTTTCGTGATCGCATGGATGCGGTACGCCAGCGCCAACGCGCAACGCGACGTGGTCGAGCGGTTGCGCATCGAGAGCGAGCGCATGCCGGCACTCTTGACCAATCTCTTCTACGTCGATTGGTTCATCGATCGCGTTGTCGTCCGCCCGGCGCAGTTTCTTGGTGAGTTCTTCGGGCGCGTGCTCGATCCGCATGTCATCGATGGCGCGGTGCGCGACCTCGTCGAGTGGACGCGCTGGCTTGGGACGCTGGTGCGTTCGCTGCAGACCGGGCTCGTGCGCGCGTATGCGCTGCTGCTGGTCTTCGGCGCGGCCTGCTTTATCATCTACTACGCGTATGCGGCCGGAGTGGGACACTGATGCCAATCGTTCTCGTTACGGTGCTGCTGCCGATCGTCGCCGGCGCGCTGTTGCTCGTGCTGCCGCGCGAAGATCGCACGATCTCGCGCGGGCTGGGTACGCTGGTCGCGGCGGCAACCATCGTTACGCTGTTGGCCGGGGGGCACGCCGAGTGGAGCTTCCGCTGGCTCTCGCGTCCGTTCGTGGCCGCCTTCCATTTTGGCGCGACGCCGTTCTCGTTGTGGATCGCGTTGTTGCTGACGGTTGTGACAATGTGCGCGATTGCGGCATGCCGCGTTCCGCGACTGCGCGACTTCGTCGCCCTCATGCTCTTCCTCGAGGGAACGATGCTCGGACTCTTCTTGGCGCGCGATCTGCTGGTCTTCGCGCTCTTCTGGGATCTGATGCTCATTCCAGTCTTCTTCGGATTGATCGGTTGGGGCGAGCACCCCGCGACCGCCTGGCGCTACTTCATCTACAACTTTGCCGGCGGCTTGACGCTCTTGCTCGCCACCGCGGCATTCGGTGTGATCTACGGGTCAACGGACGTTATCGGACGCAGCGGGGCGCACTTCGCGGGCGGCTGGGCCGAATGGATCTACGCCGGCTTCGCCTTTGCCTTTTTGGTGAAGACGCCGGTTTGGCCGCTTCATACCTGGATGCCGCCGACTTACAGCGGGTTGCCCTCATCGATGGTCTCGGTCGTCTCTGCGGTACAGTCCAAAGCCGGTCTTTACGGCTTTATCGCGATCGCGCTGGCGCTCATGCCGCAAGAAGTCGCGCAGTATGCCGGACCGCTGATGGTGCTGGGCGCGATCTCGCTGATCTACGGTGCCCTCGTCGCGCTGGTGCAAAACGACGCCAAACGCATCGTCGCCTATTCGTCGCTCTCGCATCTGGGTCTCATCATCATCGCAATCGCTTCGGGCAACGCTTTGGCGATTAAAGGCGCGCTGGTCTATATCGTTGCGCACGGACTATTCTCGGCGGCGCTTTTCCAGGTGCTCGGCTACGTCGAGGAACGCGAAGAGACGCGCTCCCTGCTGCGCCTTGGCGGTTTGGGATGGCAGAATCCGCGGCTGGCCGGCGCGCTCTGCATCGCTGCCTTGGCCGCGCTTGGGCTGCCCGGTTTGGCGGGCTTCGCCGGCGAGTTGGTGATCCTTATCGGCGTCTATCAGGCCGGTTACGTTTGGGCGGTGATCGTCGCGCTGGTCGCAATCGTACTCGCTGCGGCGTACCTGATTCGGCTCTATCAAGACATCATGAACGGACCGGAGACCGACGACGTGCCGGTGCGTCGGGATCTCACCTGGGTCGAAGGCCTTGCCGTAACACCGCTGCTCGCCGCACTCATCATCATCGGCGTCTATCCGACGCCGCTGCTGCGGCCATGAGAATTCCGCACGAGGCCGCTGCCGCGGCCATGAAGATTCCGTTCACGCACGCCGATTGGTTGGCGGTTCTTCCGGTCGGCGCTGTCGCCGTCGCGGCGCTCGTCGTGCTCGTCGCCGATCTCTTCAACACGGGGCGAGACCAGCGTTATCTCTCTATCGGCATCGGACTCGCCGGCACGATCGTCGCCGCCATCTTGGCAGCACGCCAATTCGGTCACAGCCACGATGCGTTCTTCGGCGGATTTATAACAGGCGGCTTCGCGACGGTTTTTCAAGAGATCATCTTGATTGCGCTCGCGGGATCGCTGGTGCTCTATGGCGGAATCGGGCCGGCGCAACGCGTTGCCGGAATGACGGCGATCATGCTCTGGAGCGCCTGCGGCGCAATGTTGATGGCCGGCGCCGCGAATCTGCTCATGATCTTTCTCGGGCTCGAGCTGCTCTCGCTCGGACTCTACGCGCTCTGCGGAGCGGTCGATCGTAAAGCCGCGCGCGAGTCGGCACTCAAATATCTCATTCTCAGCTCGACCGCCACTTCATTCTTGCTCTTCGGCAGCGCGTTGCTCTTCGGTGCGACGGGAAGCGTGCTGTTGGCCGATCTGGTTCATCCGTGGCTGACGTTCAATCCACTCTTCTGGATCGGCGCCGGGATGTTTCTCATCGGGATCGTCTTTAAGCTGAGTCTGGTGCCCTTTCACACCTGGACCCCCGATGTCTTCGAAGGTGCGCCGTTGCCCGTGACTGCGTTCATGAGCGTCGCGACGAAGGCCGGCGTGCTCGCCGTTTTCGCTCGTTTCATTTATGCCGCGCTGCCGTCGGGCGTTGCGGAACGGCTGCTCCTACCAGTTTGGGTCGTCGCGGGTATCTCGATGATCGTTGGCAACGTCGGCATGCTGGCGCAGCATGACCTCAAACGTTTGCTGGGCTATTCGGGCATAGCGCAAGTCGGCTACATTCTGGTTGCACTGGCCGGCGTCACGCCGCTGGGCTTACGGTACGCGATCTACTACTTGACGGCGTATGCGTTCATGAATCTTGGGGCGTTCGCGGTCGCCGCTGCGATCTCGGGTGAGGACGAAGAGGGGGCGCACTTGAGCGCCTACCGCGGCTTGGCGCGGCGACGGCCGTGGCTAGCGGCGGCGATGACGGTGTTCTTGCTTGCCTTAGCCGGCTTGCCGCCGACCGCCGGCTTTCTCGGGAAAATCTTAATTCTCGCAACGAGCGCGTCCACCGGCTACCTTTGGCTCGCGGCGCTCCTAATCGTGGGAACGGCGATCTCGCTCTACGCCTACGTCAAGGTGATCCGGGCGATGTACGGGCGCGACGAGCGGGAGGTCCCTAACCTGCATCCCCTCGTGCCGCTCGCTTGGGCGAGCGCGGCGATCTGCGCCGTTTTGGTGGTCGCCATCGCCTTCTATCCGGTGGTGCCCAGCAACATTCTGCCGCTCGTCCGGTAGCGGGCGCCCGTCGGCGTCACGGCACATTGGATCAGTGCGCTATAGTAGGGTTGAGGTACTTGGCAATGACGCGACCTACCCTCTTGCTTCTGGCTTCCCTGGCGCTGATCTCGGGGGCATCCGTCGCTCCGACCCTTGCGTCCAGCGAGAACATTTTCATTACGCCCGATGCCCACAAGCTCGCCGATCAGTTGGCGGCGATAACGTACGCGCGCGAGCTGATCGCCGCGGGCAACATCGATCAAGCCGTCCAGCAACTCGAGCAGTTCGTTGCCTCCCATCCCGACGCCATCGACGCGGCGCGATTCCTCGGCGACCTCTACTACCGGCAGGGGCATTTCGACCGCGCCGAAGCGATGTACAAACAACTGCTCGTGCGCAATTCACACGACAAGGAGACGCACAACCGGCTCGGCGTTGTCTACGCGACGCAGAATCGCCTCGACGAAGCCATCGTGCAGTTCGAAAGCGCGCTGCCGGGGACCGATTCCATCCGCGACCTCGTCCTGCTGCACCTGCGCAAGGGCGACTTGCTGCAGTATCAGTCGCAAATGCAACGCGCGGCAAACGACCAGCCAAACGACGCGGACGTTCAAGAGGAGCTCGGTGAGATCTACGAGACGATCCACCGGCCCAACGACGCGATTCTCTATTTCAAGCGCGCGCTCGACTCGGACCCGCGCATGGTTCCGGCGCTCAACGGCCTTGGGATGGCCTATCTCGATCTTCACGATTTCACCACGGCGACCGGGTATCTCAGCGATTGTATGAACGTCGATTGGGCCAACTACGCCTGCCTCGATAATCTCGGCGTTGCAAAGATCCAGGCCGGATTGTACGACGAGGCGATGACCTATTTAAGACGCGCGCATCGGTTGGAGCCCGAACGGCCCGAGGCGATCGTCAACTTCGGCTATCTCTCCGACGTGCACGGCGACTGGAAACGCGCCGTGGCCTATTACGTGCAGGCGATTGCGGTGAATCCCTACGTGCCGGAGTCGTACGTAAATCTCGGTATTGACTACGAGCATAACGGGCTTTACCCGCTCGCGCAGTCGGCGCTGCTCAAAGGCGTGGCCGCCGCGCCGTACGACGGCCGGGTGCGTTACCTGCTCGCGCGCGCCTATGCCGCGCAGGGCGAGAAAGCGCTCGCGCTCGCGCAGCTCAAGGCCGCCGAATCATCGCTCGATCCCGACGTTGCCGAAATCGCAAAAGAAGAGAGCGTGCGGCTCACGAGCTCGCCCCAGTCCGCCCCACAGTAAGTTTTCTCGCTTTGTCATCCTGAGCGGAGCGCAGCACGAAGTGCGGAGCGCAGTCGAAGGACGCTGCGGGATCTGAGATAACCTTGCCGTTCGGGCGGTTCGCTCGCGAAACGCATGAAGTGTTCGTCGCGCGTCGTCCTTCGACTACGCTGCGCACTTCGTGCTGCGCTCCGCTCAGGATGACAGAGCGCTACTCCTTAGCGATGCAGTCGATTTCGACGCGGGCGCCGCGCGGGAGTGCCGCGACGGCAACCGTCGAGCGTGCCGGTTTGGCTGCGCCGAAATAGCGCTCGTAGACGGCATTGACGGCGGGGAAGTCCTTCATATCGACGAGGAAGATCGTGGTCTTCACGACGTCCTCGAAATGGTAGCCGGCGGCGCAGAGCACCGCGCCGAGATTCTGTAGAACGCGCTCGGTCTGCGCGGTTGCGTCGCCGTCGCCGACCAACTCGCCGGTCTCCGGATCGAGCGCGATTTGACCGCTGCAGTAGAGCTCGCTGCCGAAGTGCATCGCTTGGCAATAGGGTCCGATCGGCTCGGGGGCATGCTTCGTTGCGATGTGCTCGTGCTTCACCTGATAGCTACCTCCGTTTCGCGCGACATGGTGCCTTTGAATGCCATCGGCCGCTCCTCGATGCCGAAGTTCGAGCGATACAGCGACTCAATCCGCGCGAGCTCGGCAGGTTCGAGCGCCGGCGCCTCGGGGGCCTTGGCGAACTCAACGAGTTGCTCGCGGTCGTAAATGTTCGGCAGCACGGTCATCACGCGCGGCTCATCCAGGAGCCACGCGATCGCGGCTTGGCCGAGCGTGCGATCCGGACGCTCGAGAAAGCGCAGCTGCGCCACTTTCTCAACGCCGTTGAGCAGCCACTCACGGGGACGATGGCGGCGGTGATCGTTCGCCGGGAACGTCGTTTCCGCGGTGTAATGCCCTTCGAGCAATCCGCTGGAATGGGGAACCCGTATCATATAGCCGGTGTCGGCGCCGGAATCGTACGCGGCGCGGATCTGCTCGTTGCCGGGATACTGCTCGAGCATGTTCCAAATGATCTGCAAACTTGCGACGTTACGTTCGCGCACGGCGTCGACGCCTTCGTAGAGCCAGCCGATCGCGGGCCCGAGCGCGATGCCGTACATCCGAATCTTGCCCTCGCGCTTGAACGACTCGAGCAGCTCCCAGAGCGCGTTGTCCTCGATCTGCGCCATCCGCGCGTTGTGCATCTGATAGATGTCGACGTACTCCGTGCGCAGCCGCCGCAGCGAGTCTTCGAGCGCGCGGCGTACGAACGCCGGTGAGAAATCTTGCGGAAGCTCCGATTGGCCACGCCGCTCTTGCCCGCTTGTGGAAAAATCGTAGCCAAACTTCGTCGCGTAGACGACGCGCTCGCGCCGATCGCTAAACGCGGCGGCGAGCTGCTCTTCGCTGCGGCCGTTGCCATACGTGTCGGCGGCGTCGTAGAGGGTAATGCCCAGATCGTGTGCGGCGCGGAGCATCGCAACGGCGTCGTCGTCGCTCTTCTCACCCCACCAGCCCGTTGACGTCGTCCAGAGGCCGAAGCCGACTTCACTGACCGTCACGTCGCTGTTAGGGTAGGTCCGATACTTCATACGCGGGCTTTCTCCGCCGGGGGGCCAACACCCCATGAATGGAGCGACCGGGCGCGATTCGCGAAGCGTTCGAACGAGTCGGCGCTTGGATTCAGGCGTACTTCGACCACCCAAACGCGTTCCGCGTCATGCCGCAGGTACGACCGGGCGATGTCGTTGCGTCGCTGCCCGAAGAGGCCCCCGAAAACGGGGAGCCGTTCGAGCGCATCTTTGAAGACTTCGAACGGATCGTGGTGCCGGCGACGACGCACTGGAACCATCCCCGGTTTTTCGCCTACTTCGCGACGAGCGCAGCGCCGGCAGCGATCGCGGCGGAGGCGCTGGCGGCAACGCTCGACGTGAAGGCGATGCTCTGGCGAACGTCACCAGCCGCTACCGAGCTGGAAGAGGTAACGATGCGCTGGCTCGGGCGGCTGCTCGGCCTGCCACGCGAATGGACGGGCATCATCTACGATACCGCGTCCATCGCCGGCTTCACCGCGCTTGCCGCCGCCCGGGAAGCGATGGATCTGCAGATTCGCGAGCTCGGAATTGCCGGACGCTCGCTCCCGCCGCTGCGCGTCTATGTCACCGATGAGACGCACTCCCACGTCGAAAAGGCGGCGATCGCGCTTGGCATCGGTCAGTCGAACGTCGTGCACGTGCCGATGGACGACACGTTCCGGATGCGTGCCGACGCGTTGCGCGACTGTATTGCCGCCGACATTGAAGATGGGCTACGACCGCTGGCGATCGTCGCCACGGTCGGCACGACCTCGACGACCTCGGTCGATCCCGTGCGCGAGATCGCCGCGGTCGCGCGCGAGCACGGCATTTGGCTGCACATCGACGCCGCCTATGCGGGCACTGCCGCAATCGTGCCGGAGTTTCGCGGGCTGCTCGACGGCGTCGAGCTCGCCGACTCGTTGGTCGTCAATCCGCACAAGTGGATGTTTGTCCCGATGGACCTCTCGGTGCTCTTCGTAAAAGACGAGTCCGTCGTGCGGCGCGCCTTTAGCTTGGTGCCCGAGTACCTCTCGGTGCCCGAAGCCGATGCGGTCAACTATATGGATTACGGCTTGCAGCTGGGACGGCGCTTTCGGGCGCTCAAGCTCTGGTTCGTGCTGCGCCATTTCGGGGCCGAAGGCATCCGGCAGCGGTTACGCGATCACGTCGCGCTGGCGCAAGATTTCGCATCCTGGGTTCGCGCCGCACCCGACTGGGAGGTGCTGGCACCGCATCCGCTCTCGGTCGTCTGTTTTCGCTACGCGCCGCGCGGTCTCGACGAACCGACCCTCGAGCGGCTCAACGCCTCGATCCTGCATGCCGCCAACGCCGGCGGCGAAGTTTTCATCTCGCACACCAAGATCGACGGCCGCTATGCGATTCGGCTCGCTATCGGCAACCTACGCACCCAGCGCGCCGACGTCGATCACGCCTGGAAAGTCCTTCGGCGTGAAGCGATTTCGGCACTAGAAGCAGTTTAGATTCCGAGAAGGGCTTTGCGTTTCACCGAGCCTCCATGCTACGTTGGACCGTTTGCAAAGGCGCCAGATTTACTCGGATAATGCCGCGCTGCGGCCGATCGAGGTCGAGAACGAGACCGAAGACTAACGCAACCATTATGGCAAAGACGACCTTAAAAATCACCGCGCGTTTACCTTGCCGGCCGAAACCGTAACCCATCATCGCCGAGGCAATGAATGCGATCAGCAGCAACCAGACGATGACGATATCGGGAATGTGCGTGCTGAGGACGGCGCGTTCTTCGCTGCTAAGATTAATCGTGTCGTTTAAGGCTGCAATGAAGAGCGGGATCATTGTCGAATGCCGGTCTCGGTTTGCGTTCTGCATCGCAAGTTTCCACAAGGTGCCTTGGATCTCAGTTGAACGTTGATCGGCCAGCCGACGCTGATCCGGCTGGGCCTCCGCGTGGGCATAAGCGATTCTTTCTGCGATATAGGCGCGCAGGTTCAAGCGCACAGCCGGAGCGGTAGTATCGTCGAGCAGGTCCGTACGAAGGTAGGTCGTGCTGATTGCGTTGGCTTCCCGCAGGAGCGCTGCGCGGCGAGCGTCGTAACGGCCGAGTGCCAGCGAAAACGAGAATGCGAGGAGAAGCGCGAGCAGCGTGAACGCGGTTGTCTGTAACAGCGATGAAGGATCGCTTCCGTCCGGACTCGGTCCCTTGCGCCGCCCAAGCTGAAATCCAACCTCGCTCATCGCGAAGATCAACATCGCCGAAACGAGCATGATCAACCAAGTTGGAATTGGATCCAAGAAGTTGATCACGCCCATTCCTTTACCAAAGCGAGTCGCCCGGTCGTCTGATGGTTAACCTCCCAACGAGCGTTGTCCGAACTACGCCATCGAGGGTGAATAGTCGGGCTTAACACGGTCGAGCTTCGCCAACGCGGCGGGGCTAATGAGCTTCAATCCCTGGGCTGCATCGTAACCGTGAATCTCCTTAACGTCGAGCTTGCGCATGAACTCAATCGTGCCGGGCGTGATAACTTGGCCCGGAACCATTATCGGGAACCCAGGCGGATACGGGATGACGAAATTCGCCGATACGAGCGGCGGCCCGTCTTGCAATCGGCGATCGATTTCCTTATCGTGCAGCGGAATGTATTCGCATCCTTCCGCATCGTAGGCGGAGTAAAATCCGCTTCGGATGTCGCCTTCGTTGGTGTCCGCTCCGGCATCGTGTCGAAAGGCTTCGTGAAAGTAGCTGAAATTCGGCAGATCCGGGACGTCCGTCATCAAGCTCTTCACGCGAGCCGCAAAGCTGCGACGTTCGCCCTCGCCGCCGGAAGCGAGCCGTTCTTCGATCTCCCGGGAGATCTCAACGAGGACGCGGATCAGGTGCGCCACGTCGCTGCGCGTGTTGTTGATGTTCGACTGCAGTAGGACGCTGTTGCGCGACGTCTTGTTGAGCTGGATGTTGTACTGGTTCGCGAGCAGATTCTTGAATTGGGTTCCGTCGTAGCCGGCCGTCCCGCAAACGAGCGTCATGCGCGTGGGATCGAGGCAGAATTCGTCGTCCCGGAAGCTCCGCAACGCCGTCGCCCAGTCCGCATCCGATGCGAGGAAGTCGGTGAAGCCGCTCGGGCGGTACTCCGCCGGGACCATCCCGTCCGCTCCCACGACACGAAAATACTTAGAGATCAGCGGATGCCGATTCACCTCGCGACGGATCGCCAGTGCTACCTCGATCGCGTTGGCCACGAGGCCGAAACCTTCGAGCTCCATTTGACGCCGGGCGACGTCGAGGCTGGCGATGAGCTGCTGGTTGGGACTGGTGGAAGCATGCGTGAACACGGCTTCCTTGAACTGCTGCTCGACGGTGTGATACTCTACGTCCTTCACCAAAATCATCGATCCTTGCCGCAATGCCGACATCGACTTGTGCGTCGAGTTAGTCTGGTAAACCCGAAGCCGCACTTTACGAGGATCGGGCAGCAGCCGCGTTTCGAGCAGCGTCTCCTCCGATGGATCGTTCCCCAACTCAGCGCGCTGTTTCTCGTACGCTACGACGCTCGCCGGATCGCGCAGCCACGCTTCGATATCGGCTGCGGCGCCCATCGCCGTGCGCGGGCGCAAGAACGGCGACCACCGCGCGAACGCGAACCAAGCCTCGTCCCAGAGGAAGATCAGATCCGGTTTGATCGCCAGACATTCTTCCATGACTCGGCGCGTGTTGTAGATGTGGCCGTCAAACGTGCAGTTGGTCAGATCGAGCAGCTTGACGCGGTCGAGCCGCCCCTCTCTCTTTGCCGTGAGCAGCGCTTGTTTAATCGTGCGCAGCGGCACCGCCCCGTACATCGAGTATTCCGTCAGCGGGAAGGCCTCGACGTAGAGCGGCTGCGCGCCGCTCAGCACCATCCCGTAGTGATGGGACTTGTGGCAGTTACGGTCCACGATCGCGATGTCGCCGGGCGACAGCAGCGCCTGAACCACCATCTTGTTGCTCGTGGAGGTCCCGTTGGTTACGAAAAATACGCGCTCGGCGCCGAACGCGCGCGCCGTCAGATCCTGCGCGCGCTTGATGGTGCCCGTCGGCTCGAGCATGCTGTCGAGACCGCCGGTCGTGGCGCTGCTCTCAGCTAGGAAGAGCGTCGGGCCGTAAAACTCGCCCATGTCCCGAATCCAGTCCGATTTGAAGATCGACGCGCCGCGGGCGATCGGAAGTGCGTGAAACGTGGTGATCGGACGTTCCGCATACTTCTTCAAATTATCGAAGAACGGCGTCTCATAACGGGCTGCGACGCCTTCGAGTATCGCGAGGTGCAGCTCGAGCAGCTCCTCGACCGCGTAGAAAATGCGCCGAACGATGTCGGCTGCCGGATCGCCGGCGATCTCCTCGACGCGTCGATCCGAAAGCAGGTAGAGATCGAGCTCGGGACGCGACTGATGAATAACCCGCGCCAAGCGGAGCGCGGATCCGTCCGAAAGCTCTTTCTTGGCGACGGAATCGACGATGCTGCGTAAAACCGGGGCGTCGTGCCGCGACCGATATCCAAAACCCTCGTGGATCACGACGGCCGCGAGGTCCGCGTTCAACATAACTGCGCAGACGGCATCCTCGGCGGTACCGAGGACCACCGGCTCATAGACGAACTCATCTTGCGGACGGCGCAGCCGGCGCCACTCTGCCGCGATCGATGCCCATCGTTCGATCGGCGCTCCCGTGACGATGAGGACTTCGAAATATGGCCGCGCCGCAGTGGCCCGTCCGAGAGCCGGAGGCAAAACATCGGAAACCTCACTCGAGATATCCGAATGCGGATCCCAATCCGACGCATGCTGCCGAAACGAACGCGTGAGCAATGCCGAGGCGATGCGCCATGCGAGCGCGGCAACCCCCGCGGCGTCGTCGCTGTCGGCACGATCGCGCAGTGCCTCCATTAGGCTCGGCCCGGGATAGCCGTGAAACGCTTCGATCACGGTGGTCTCGTTTAGTGCGGACTCGAATGCGGCGCGGCTGCCGGTTCCTGCAGCCCACTTCTTGGCGGCGTCGACGAGATCGCGCCAACGATCTTCACGACCTCCCGGAGTTGCGAAGAAGACGTCGATGCGCCCGTCTTTTTTGTTTTTTTGCGGACTACTCATGTCGTGTTCCATCCTTAGTGCGCAGCAGTACGTCAGTGAACCAGCATTACCATGAACATGCCCCAGATCGTCAGCAGGGTGTTGCCCACGGCGTAGGTGACGGTGTAGCCGAGACCCGGTACTTGACTTCGCGCTGCATCGCAGACCATGCCGAGTGACGCGGTCGTCGTGCGAGCTCCGGAGATTGCTCCAAGTGTGATCGCGTCGTGAAAGCGGAAGACGTATTTCGCGAGGTACATTCCGAGAATCAGCGGAACGCTCGTGGCGACGACTCCCCAAAGAAAGAGGCCAAAGCCAAGCTGCTGCAGTCCCGCGACGAACTTTGGGCCTGCCGTAAGCCCGATGACGGCGATGAACATGTTGAGGCCGACCGAGTTCATGAACCAGAGCGTCGGCGTCGGAATCCGCCCAAAGGTCGGTCGAACCGAGCGGTACCACCCGGCGATGATGCCTAAGATCAGCGCGCCGCCGGCGGTCGAGAGTGTGATGGGTATGCCGCCAACCTTGAGGACGATCGCGCCGATGAGCGCGCCGATCGTAATCGCGATTCCGATGAAGGCCACGTCGGCGA
This sequence comes from Candidatus Acidiferrales bacterium, assembly GCA_035484815.1. GTDB lineage: Bacteria > Vulcanimicrobiota > Vulcanimicrobiia > Vulcanimicrobiales > Vulcanimicrobiaceae > Cybelea. The sequence goes on along the minus strand of DATHOO010000061.1, from coordinate 1,975 downwards.
TGTCGGACGCGCGGTCGATGACGCCGAGAGCCTTGCCCGCGACGCTCGTGTCCTCGGTGCGGCCGACGAGCTTGACCACATCGCCGCGATAGATTTTCGTATCGCCTAGCACCGGAATCGGCGTCTCGCCGAGGCCGCGTTTGATGCTGCGAACGTAGACGCCGCGCGCTCCGGGCAAAGCTCCTAGCTCCGCAAGCGTCTTTCCGTCGGCCTCTTTGCTGGTGACGTAGACGTCTATGCCCTCGATCGGTGCCGAAAGCAGCTCCGGGTCGTCGACCTCCTTGCTGGCTTGGCCGAGCAGCGCGATCACTTGATCGCGTTCGCCGACCACGGATGCGGTATCCCCGGGCTGCAAGATCAAATCGCTCGTGGCGTCGAGGATCGTCTGCCCGCGCCGGACTCCTAAAATGTACATGCGATTGCCGAGCGCGGCAGTGGCCTCGGTGAGATACGCCTCCGCTTGCGCTACCGTTTTCCCGACGACTTGGGCGTCGGGCGCGATCTTGAATGCCCGAACGTCGTAGGCTTGCCACGCATCGCCCAACCCCCCGAGCTCCCGTCTGCCGCCGTGCGCCTCTTCATATTCCTTAGCCGCTTTAGGCAGGTTGATGCGCAGCAGAACGGGGCCAAGTATCGCGACAACGATCGCGGATCCGACGGTGCCGAAGATGTACGTTATCGCGTAGGCCGTCGGCATGATATCCAGCATGGCCTTCGTCTGATCCGCTGATACTCCCAGCCGATTGATCGCGTCGGTGGCGAGTCCCATCGAGGCGGAAATCGTTTGAGACCCGGCAAACAAGCCGGCCGCCGCTCCCGCGTCGTAGCCCGCGATCTTCGCAACCCCGACGCTGGCGCCAAGGCAGAATATGCAGACGATCACTGCGTAAATCGCCTGGGGCAGTCCATCCTTCGTAATGCCTCGAATGAACTGCGGACCGACGCCGTAACCGATTGCGAAGAGAAAGAGCAAGAAAAACGTCGCCTTCAGGTCGGGCGAGACTTTGATGCCGAACTGGCCGATCGCGATTGCCGCGAGCAGCGTTGCCGTCACCGAGCCGAGGCTAAAGCCTTTGAAGCTCTTGCCGCCGACCCAATAGCCGATCCCGAGCGATAGAAAGAGCGCAATCTCGGGATATTGCCGGAGCGTTGCTACGAACCAGTCCATGGTTACCTCTCTCGTTTTGTAAACGGAATCATTGCGTCTGCCATCCGCCGCCGAGCGCGAGGTAGAGCTGCACCAACGCGAGCCGTTCGTTCAGCTGGCCCTGCGCGTAGTCGGTTTGAGCTTGATACGAGCGCGTCTGCGCGTTGAGGACCTCGAGGTACGAAGTGTAGCCGTTTTCGTAGCGTTCGTTCGCCAAACGCACTGAGTCGAGCGAAGCATGCTGGTAAAGCCCGAGCTGTACCGTTCGCGCGCGCGAATCGTTATAAGCGGCGACGTCGTCGGAGACTTCAGCAAATGCCCGATGAACGGTCTGCAGGTACGAGACCGCCGCCTGCTGCTGCTGCGCCTGGGCCAAGTGGATCTGCGACCGGATCTTGCCCCCGTTGAAAATCGGCTGCAGCAGCTGCGGAAGAATCGAAAAGAGGCCGAGTGGTCCGTAAAAGAGCCCCGTCACCGGATTGAGCGCGGAGAGCGACGGCGGCAGATTCGAGTAATCGTAGTTCGCCTTTTGCCAGCCGATGGCAGCGGAGGCGCCGAGCGTGATCGACGGGTAGAGCAGCTTGCGTGCCACGTCGACATCGCCGGCCGCGGCCGCGATCGTCGTTTGTGCCTCTTGAATGTCGGGGCGCCGTTGCAACAGCGCGCTGGGCACGCCGGTGGGCGGAACGTCCGGCATTTTGACTTGATCTTGCAACGGTAGACCGCGAGTGATGTCTTGCGGAAAGTCGCCGGTCAGCGCCGAGAGCGCGTTCTCAGTTTGCGTGATGCTTTGCTGGAGCTTGGGAACGTTCTCAGTGACCTCGTAGA
>DATHOO010000060.1:0-15201 GCA_035484815.1 Candidatus Acidiferrales bacterium | reverse complement strand
AACTTCATGCACGGCGGCCTCACCTACAATCCCGTCAATGGATTGCTCTACGCCGTCACCGGCTCGACCTGCGACATCTCGCCGTGGTACGGTCGCGTCGTCGCCATCAACACCACCGGTCCAAGCATTGCCGGCGAATTTTTTACCATGAGCGGAACGTCGACGCAGGGCGGCAGCGGCGGCGGCATCTGGGGGCCTGGCGGCGCGTCAATCGATCCGTCGAATGGCGACGCGTTCATCGCGGTCGGCAATGCCGATACGACTGGCGGAGGATCGCAAAACGCCGCGTACGCAGAGCAAGTGGTAGCGCTGTCATCCACGCTCGGCTCGGTCCTGGCGAACAACTACCCGACCAATATTCCGATTATTTCCGGCGACGACGACTTCGACTTCGGCGCGACCCCGCTGATTTTCCAGCCGTCTTTCTGTCCGACGCTCGTCGCGGCGATAAACAAATCGGGGATGTTCGAGCTTTATGACGAGTCCTCGATCAGCTCTGGTCCGGTTCAATACGTCGCAATGTCGATCCCAACCGACAACGCCAGCTTCGTAGGCGTCCCCGCTTACGATCCGGTGACGGGATACGTCTACGTTGGAATGCCTTCGACGGAGGGCAGCTATCAGCCGGGAATTGCCGCGTTCAGCCTGCAGTCCAACTGCACGCTGAATCCGACGCCGGTTTGGGCAGCGAGTTTCGGCCCCGATGGTGACAGCGGCAACCAAACTCCACGTTCGCCGATCTCGATCGCCAATGGCGTCGTCTACGTGAGCAACTATACGGGAAACACGGAATACGCGTTCAACGCCGCCTCGGGTTCGCTGCTGTGGACCGACCCGCTCTCGAGTTGGGGAAATGTCGGCACGGTCATCGCAAACGGCATGGTCTATGTAAGCGCGGCCGATGGAACGATCACGGCTTGGGCATTACAGGGCCAAGCGCAGTTCTTGCGCAAGCGCGTTCATCCCAATAAGCACTCGTTCGTTCCGGTCCATCACCGGGCGCCGAAAGACTCATGGTCGCCTTGGGATAACCGGTTGCATTACACGAAGCGCGCAAGCAGGACCTGATCCTCTTCCGGCGCGATCGTGCGTAGGTCGAGCAGAACACGCGCTTCGTCAATGCGTGCAACGATCGGCGGATTTGCTCGGCGTAGATGCGTCGCAAGCGCGTCGGGTGTGTCCGTCGAAATGGCCACCGCGATCGATGCGATCGCCGACTGCGGCAGCGCGCCGCCGCCGACGTACGCGTCGCTCTCGATGATCTTTGCATTTGGAATCGCCGCGACGTACGCTCGAGCGCGCGCGCGAAGCTCGTCGAGGGTCGCCGCGAGCATGCGATAGATCGGGACGCGCCGGACCGCACCGTCGCGATAGAGTTGCAGCGTCGCCGCCAGCGCCGCAAGCGTCATCTTATCGACGCGCAGCGCGCGTAGCAATGGATTGTTTCGCAGCCGTGCAATCAGCGGGGTGCGCCCGACGATCAGGCCGGCCTGCGGGCCGCCGAGCAGTTTGTCGCCGGAGAACGTGACGAGCCCTAGCCCATCGGCGAGCGTCTCTTGGACGGTGCGTTCGTGCTGCGCCCCAAACTCGCGGAGATCCACGAGCGCGCCGCTCCCGAGATCTTCGACGACCGGAATGCCGGCGCGGCGGCCGAGCGCGACGATCTCGGCGGCACCGGTCTCGTGGACGAAGCCTTCGATACGATAGTTCGACGGATGCGTGCGCAGCAGCAAGGCGGTGCGCGGCGAGAGCGCGCGTTCGAAATCTTCGATATAGACGCGATTTGTCGTCCCCACTTCGACGAGCGTGGCGCCGCTGCGCTCGAGCACCTCGGGCACACGAAAACCGCCGCCGATCTCGACAAGTTCGCTGCGGGCGACGACGACTTCGCGGCCTTTGGCAAACGTGTCGAGCACCAGCAAAACGGCGGCCGCGCAGTTGTTGACGACCAGCGAGTCTTGCGCGCCGGTGACGTCGTTGAGCAGGTCGGTCACGGCAGCGTAGCGGGAGCCACGTTCGCCGGCCTCGAGATCGTATTCGAGGTTTGCGTAGCCGCACGCCACCCGCGCGGCAGCTTCCAACGCTTCGCGCGCGAGCGGCGCGCGGCCAAGATTTGTGTGAAGGATGATGCCGGTCGCGTTGATCACCGGCGTTAGCCGCTGTAGCGCAAGACCGTCGAGCCGGCGGACGATCGCGCCGACGAGGTCGTCGTACTCGCCCTTACCGGAAACACGTGCGCGGCCGAGCACTTCCTCAGCCGCGCGCTTTACGCTATCTCTTCCAAGCTCCGCTTCAAACCCGGCGATCCGTTCATCGGCCAGCAGCCTGTGCATGGCCGGGATCGATCTCACGCCACGTGTTTGGAGAGCATCGACGTCACGGTGTTTTCGGGGACGTAGCCAACGATTCGATCGACCGCCTGGCCGCCCTTGAAGAGAATCAGGCAGGGAATGCCGGAGACTTGATACTGCCCGGCCAGGTTCGGATTCTCGTCGGTGTTGAGCTTAACGAACTTGGCCTTACCCGCATTGGCCGCTGCGACTTTTTCCACGATCGGGCCTAGCATGCGGCACGGCCCGCACCAAGGGGCCCAAAAATCGACCAACACCGGCTGCTGGTTTTGCAGCACTTCGGCGTCAAAGTTGGCTTGCGTAACATCAGGTAGTGCGCTCATTGTTGTGTAATCCTGTCCTCCGAGAAGCGTAATCGGTCTTTGCCGAAAAAGGTTACGTTCCACGGGGATGGGCGCCTGTCGGGCGCTCGGGTCCTGCCTGGCCGGAGGCATCATGGCGTTACTGCGTAGACGGTTCCGCAGCCGATATAGTTACACGTAGAACCGCCTTCGAGCGTGGTGCCGTACAGTATGCCGTTTGCCACGATCGGTCCGGCGCCGTTGGGATTCTCTCCGTCCATGCCTCCGGCAAAGGCGTGCAGGACGCGGTATCCTTTGCCCGACGTGCGCAGTTCGAACACGGTACCGCATCCGTAGGCTCTCCCGCACGTGTACACACCTCCGAAGGTGGTGGCTCCGTAAAGCGTTTCCTTGATGTTCGCCAAGAGCGACACCGGACTCCATCCGTTCGGACCGCCCCGAAAACGATAAAGGACGCGGTATCCGTTTCCCGAGGTGCTCAGCCTGAAGACGGTTCCGCATCCCGGCCCACTGCCGGTATTGCACGCGGTGCCTCCACCAATGAGCGTTGTGCCGTAAAGCGTGCCGTCCACAGCAATCACATTGTTCGGAGTCGCGCCATCTTTGCCGCCTTGAAACCGGTGGAGCACACGGTATCCTTTGCCATCCGACCGGATCGAGTACACGATGCCGCAGCCCGACCCGCTGGGATTCGAGCATGGCGCGCCGCCGCCAAAGCGGGTCGTGCCGTAAAGGATACCCTTGACAACGATGGGACCGTTGCGCGGACCTTCGCCGTCCTGACCGCCGGCAAATTTATGCAGCAATGCCTTCTTGCCGGAGACGGAGAGGCTGTAGAGCGTCCCGCACCCGCCGCTGCACTTTCGAGCTCCGCCGCCCACGGTCGCGCCGTAGAGCACGCCGTCCATTTCGGCAACGCCCGGATATTCAGCGTAACCGTCCCGTCCACCGAACTTGTAGAGAATGCTGTAATTGCCGCCGGAGGAATCCAGCTTGAAAACCGTCCCGCAGCCGAAAAGTGCGCCACAGCCTTTACCGCCGCCCCAGACGGTCGTACCGTAGAGGCTCTTGCCCGAAGCGACCACCGCAGCGTACGGACTCGCTCCACCGAGGCCGGTTTTCGGAAAACGGTGGATGACCCGATACCCCGAGCCGGTCACGCCGATCTTGAAAATGGTGCCGCACCCCGGCGGCGCGCCGTAAATTGCACAGGTAGAGCTGCCACCATAGAACGTCGTCCCATAGAGCACGCCGTTGAGTTCAGTCGGGGGCGCCTCCGGAAATTCACCGTCATTTCCGCCCTTGAAGCGATAGAGCACGGTCTCGGTCCCGGAAGTCGTAGCCGGCGATAGCGGCGCGGCCGCCGACGGGATCAGCGAGTTCGCAGTGGTGAAGCCGTGGTTGCCGCACCCGGCAAATAGCACGCAGCTCAACGCAACGGCGAAACGTCTCGGATAGTCCATGAGCACCTCCGTTCGTCCGCCGTTTACTTCGCCACCGAAACTCCGTCTGCTGCGCGCGGTCCGGCCGCCTGCAGATCGATGCAGCGTAGAGCCGTATTCTCAGTAATCGGCTTCGCCGGCAAGAACCGCCGTTGCAAGCCCAGCCAGTGCCCAGGAGCAAAACAGCAGAGCCGGCCACGACACGCTGAAGGTTGAAGTGGAGCTCCTTGAACGGAGGGTTCGATACTTCGATCGCTGTTTTGCGCTGCTCGCATCGCCGTGGGTGACCGATCCGAGATCAAAAGCACTTTGCGTTGAGGGCATGCGCGGAAACCACTCAAATACGGTAGCGTTACTCGCGAGTTCTCGATTGCTGGGTGCAGTGTAGGTCGAAGGCGCGATCTGCCTCAATGGGCTCGCGATCTTAACAGAGTCGGGGACAACGAAATGCACGGTACGTTCCCCTAACGCATCGCTCAATACGAAGAGGGCTTGATTAATTACGTAGAGTGCGTCGCCAAAAAGTTGGCCGCCTTGAGATCGTTCGACTACCGGCTTCGTAAAGCTCAGGTCAACGTCATACGTAATTTGAACCGTTTGGTCCGCTAACTTTAAAAATCGCCAGTGATTCGGCGCGACGAACGCGACCTGAATTTCTCTGCCCTCGTTGGAGAACGCTCGCAAGTGCTCGATGCTCCAACTCGATTCGCGGCCGCCCGCGTTCGGAACGGTGAACAACTGCCCGTCGGTAACGCTCAAGGTGGCGCGAACCGTCGCTTGGGATGGCCTGGTGAAATCCAGCGCGACGTCGTACACCCCAGCTCCGAATGGGCGCGGTGACGACGTTTCCGTGCGGCACAGAAGGCTCGTCGAGGCCACCAATGCGATGAAGATTGCTACAACCTTGACCATGCCTCGCACCAACCTCTTAAAGAATTAGTTCACAGTGATCTTAATTCTTTAGTTGGCCCTTGTCAAGAGCGGACGCTCAACTGGCGGCCCTTCCCTGATCCCGGCGATATGCTCCGCTCGCTCGGCATAGTGCTCAAAGCTCTGCCTGTTGCGGCTCTCCCGTGATTTCGGTGATCTGCTTGGCCTGTTTCCCGAGGTTGGTGATGGCGATGACCGCGTCGCCTTCGCCGAGCCGCTGAAGGCGGACGCCTTTGGCGTCGCGCCCCGTCTTGCGGATGTCGCCGACTTGTAAACGTATCACCTGATTCCCCGAGGTGATCATCAGGATCTGATCCTCGGGCGCGACCAAGATCTGGTCGAGCACCTGCCCGATGTCGTCGCGCTGACGCGCGAAGGCTTTGACGCCCTTGCCGCCGCGCGAGGTGTGGCGGTACTCCGAAATCGGCGTGCGTTTGCCGAACGCGAGCGACGTTACAAGTAAGACTTCACGCCGGTCGTCTTCGACGACGTCCATCGCGACGATGGTGTCGCCTTTCTCGAGCGTCATCGCCTTGACGCCGCGCGCGGCGCGTCCCATCGGGCGCACGTCTTTCTCGTTGAAGTGCACCGCCATGCCGTTGGTCGATGCCAGAATGATGTCGCGCGAGCCGTCGGAGAGATCGACCGCCAGCAGCTCGTCGCCATCGTCGAGATTGATGGCGATGAGCCCGTTGCGGCGCACGTTGGCAAAGTCTTCGAGCTTCGACTTTTTGATGACGCCTTGCTTCGTCACCATGACGAGGTAGCGTTCGCCTTCGAAGTGCGCGATCGGGAAGACGGCCGTGACCTCTTCGCCGGGCGGAAGCGTTAGCAAATTGACGAGCGCCGTGCCGCGAGCCTGGCGGGTCGTGTCGGGAATTTCGTAGCCGCGCAGCCGGTAAACGCGCCCCTTGTTCGTGAAGAAGAGGACGTGATCGTGCGTCTTGGTGACGAAGAAGTTGGCAACGACGTCCTCGCGCTTGAGATTCGCGATGCCGGTCACGCCACGCCCGCCGCGCAGCTGCGTGCGGAACGTATCGACCGTAACCCGTTTGATGTAACCGCCGACGGTATATGTCACGACGACGTCGATGTTCGGCGTGATCTGTTCGATAGACATCTCATCTTCGGCGGGCTCGATGCTGGTGCGCCGCTCGTCACCGAAGCGCTTCTTTATGTCGAGCGTCTCGCTCTTGACAATGTGGGCGATGCGCCGGGGGCTGCGCAGAATATCTTCCAGCTCGGCGATCGTTTTGATCAGCTCGGCGTATTCGTCCTCAATCTTCTTGCGCTCGAGCCCGACGAGCGTGCGCAAGCGCATGTCGACGATGGCCTGCGCCTGCACCTCGCTGAGGCTGAAGCGCGCCGACAGCCGTTCTTTGGCTTCATCGGTCGTTTGGCTCCCGCGCACGATCTCGATGACTTCGTCGATGTTGTCGAGCGCGATGCGGTAGCCTTCGAGCAGATGGGCGCGCTCTTGGGCTTTGCGCAGATCGTAGGCGGTTCGCCGCGTAATGACGTCTTTGCGGTGCTCGATAAAGCGCTCGAGGAGCTGCTTGAGGTTGAGCACCTGCGGCTCGAGCGCCACTGAACCGTTTGCACGCAGTTGACCGACCGGCACGAGCGCGAGCATGTTGAAGCCGAACGTCGCCTGCAGCGGCGTGTGCTTAAAAAGTTGGTTGAGCACGATCTTCGGCGTCGCGCTTTTTTGAAGCTCGACGACGACGCGCATTCCTTTGCGGTTCGACTCGTCGTCCATCCGGGCGATGCCCGTGATACGCTTCTCGGCGTAAGCCTCCGAAATCGCCTCGACGATGCGTCCTTTATAGACCTGGTACGGAATCTCGGTGATAACGATCTTGTGCTTGCCGCGGTCCTCGACGATCTCGGCCTTGCCGCGAATCGCGATCGTGCCGCGACCCGTCCGGTAGGCTTCGCGGATCGCTTCGTGACCCAGAATCGTGCCGCCGGTGGGAAAATCCGGGCCTTGAACCAGGTCAATAATGTCGTCGTCGGTCGCGTTGGGGTCGTCGATCAGCGCCACGATCGCATCGGCGATCTCGTTGAGATTGTGCGGCGGAATGTTCGTCGCCATGCCGACGGCGATGCCGCTCGAGCCGTTGACGAGCAGCTGCGGGAGGCGGCCCGGAAGGACGCTCGGTTCGACGCCCTGATTGTCGAAGTTCGCGACGAATGGAACGGTCTCTTTATCGATGTCGGCGAGAACGTCCAGCGCCGTCCGTGCGAGCCGGGCCTCGGTGTAGCGATAGGCTGCCGGCGGGTCGGGATCGATCGACCCGAAGTTGCCGTGCCCGTCGACCAAAGGATAGCGAAGCGTAAAATCCTGCGCCATGCGAACCAGCGCGTCGTAGACCGACGAATCGCCATGAGGATGGTAGCTCTTGAGGACTTCGCCGATGATACCGGCGCATTTCCGGTGCTGTTTGGTCGGGTCAAAGCCCATCTCGCGCATTGCGAAGAGGATCCGCCGCTGCACCGGTTTGAGGCCGTCGCGCACGTCGGGCAGCGCCCGAGATGCGATGACCGACATTGCATACGAGAGATAACTCTCTCGCATTTCATCTTCGACGTTGACCTGCGCTATGATATCGTTGTTCAATAATCACCTGTACTCATGGTCGTCCGTGTAACACTTCCGACGGAGGAAGACTTAAACGCGTTTGGCGCGGCGTTCGCGCGCCGCCTTCGCGCGGGTGACGTGGTCGCGCTCTCCGGTCCGGTCGGCTCGGGCAAGACCACCCTCGTCCGGGCGATCGTGCGAACGCTGCACGGCGCCGACCAGAGCTCCAGCCCCAGCTTTACCTTCCGGCACCGCTACGACGGCGAACCGGCGATCGACCACATCGACTTTTTTCGCATCGAAGATCCGCGCGAAATCGTCGAGCTCGGTCTCGAGGATGCGCTCGACGGTCGCTCGATCGTTCTCGCGGAGTGGTGGCGCAACGCGCCGGATGTCATTCCGTCGCGCCGCTACGAAATAGATATTGAAGGCGCCGGCGAACAACCACGCACGTTGTATCTTCGCGAACGAGCGTGAACGTTCTTGCTCTCGACGGCGCGTTCGGCGCTTTTTCGGCTGCCGTTGCGGTCGATGGCGCCATCGTCGCGACGGAGTGCGAATCCGGCAGTGTCGCGCTCGAGCGCGGCCTGCCGATCGTGGACGCGGTGTTGGCGGCGGCGAAGGTGGGAGGCGAGCGGATCGACCGCTTGGCAGTCGGTGTCGGTCCCGGCAGTTTTACCGGCTTGCGGATTGCAATCGCTTATGCAAAAGCGCTCGCTGCGGTCTGGCAGCGGCCGCTCCTTCCGATCGATTCGTTCGATCTGCTCGAATTTGGCGGCGGCTTCGACCGTGTGCTCAGCGTCGTCGTGGGGCGTCCCGGCGTGATCTCGGCGCGCTACCGCAGCGGATCGGAAGTTCGCCGGGCCTCCGGTTGGACTGCCGACGCGCTGGCGCAGGTCGTGCCCGAGGGCGAGCCTCTTCTGACCGTCTTGGGGGCGCCGGAGGACGTCCTCCACGCGCTTGCCGAACGCGCTATAGCCGTGCATCCTGCCGTACCCGCCGTTATGCCCGCTGCCGCCGCCGCCGCGCTGGCGGCGGCGTTGCGCACGCCGCCGAAGAGTCTGCACGAGGTGCGCGCCGACTACGGCGAGCTCCCAGCCGCGAAGCCGCCGAAATTTTAAAGCCATGAAGATGGAGCTCGAACGGCCGGCCGAGCGGCCCGGCGGCTTATCGATTGCGCCGATGGCGACGCCCGACATCGCGGCGGTCGCGCGGATCGAGCGCGGGTGCTTCTCAACCGTCTGGCCATCCGATGCGTTTTACAATGAGTTGAGCACGAACAAGCTGGCGCACTACTTCGTCGGACGTTTCCAGGATCGGATCGTTGGCTACGGCGGCATTTGGGTGATCCTCGAAGATTCGCACATCACAACGCTGGCCGTCGATCCGGAATACCGCGGCCGCCGCTTCGGCGAAATCTTACTGCTGCGGCTGATCGACGAAGCGATCGAACGCGGCGCCGCATGGATGACGCTGGAAGTACGCGAGAGCAATGCGATCGCCCAGCAACTCTATCGCAAGTACGGATTCACGACGGTGACGATGCGCAGCGGCTACTACAGCGACGATAACGAGAGCGCGCTCATCATGTGGGCCGGCAGCCTGAAAAGCGAACTCTATCGCAATCGTCTTCGAGTTTTGCGCGCGCGGGTCGAGGCTTGACTTTTACGCAGCTCGCGGGTCGCGTTCGCGAACATCTCGGACAGGAGCATCGCTACGCCCACAGCGTGCGCGTCGCCCGCTACGCCGAGCTGCTGGCCAAACGCCACGGCGTCGACACGCGTAAGGCGCGTCATGCCGGTCTGCTGCACGATCTCGCGCGGCTCTATACGCCGGCGCAATTGATCGCCGAATCGGAGGCGCGCGGTTTCGCGATCGAGGCCGCGGAGCGCGAGCATCCGGTGCTGCTCCACGCGCGCCTGGGCGCGGCGATTGCGCGGGAACGGTTCGGCGTTACGGACGCCGAGGTGCTCTCCGCCATCGAAAAACATACGCGGGGCGCCGACGCGATGTCGCCGCTGGATTGCGTCGTCTATCTCGCGGACTCGCTCGAACCCGCCCGGCGCTTTCCCGAGCGGGAAACTCTCTGGCAGCTCGCTCAGCACGATCTCGAGGGCGCGACGAAAGCGACGCTGGAGTTCTCGCGCCGGCGCCAGGAACGCAAGGCTGCTCAAGCGGAGGTGCGCGCATCGGCGAGCTAATCGACGTCGTCCGCGAGAGCGTGCTCGACAAAAAAGGTGAAGCCTTTACCGCGATCGATGTGGGCGAGCGAACGATCCTGGCCGACACGTTCGCGATCGTGACGGGGCGGTCGAAGGTTCAGACGCGCGCCATCGCCGACGCCGTCGTCGAAGCCGTCCGTAACAATGGCTATGCGCTCTCGCGGATGGAGGGCTACGCCGATGGTTCGTGGATATTGATCGACCTAGGCAACGTTATCGTGCACGTCTTCACGCCAGAGGAGCGGGCTTTTTACAACTTGGAACGTTTATGGTCCGGCGCCGGCGAGCGGCGCGTTCAGAGCTCATGAAGCGAAAGCGGGTAACGCATCAAACGAAAGCCGTCCGCGCGCGGCGCGACTTTTGGAAGCGCCTAGGCGTCTGGGTTTTTATCGTCTTTTTCGCCCTCAGCGTCGCCGGCGGTCTGATCATCGTCTCGACGGAGTTGCACGCGCGTTGAGCCTCTCGAACGTCCTCGCCCAGGATATTGACGTACTGCACGCGAGCCGCGTGCTGACGCCGTGGGTCGCGCAAGGCGGTCGCAAGCCGCCCGTCATCGTCCGTGCCGAAGGCTCGTACTTGTACGACGATCGCGATCGGCGCTATCTCGATCTCTCCGCGGGCCTGGTCGCCGTCAATCTCGGCCACGGCAACGCCGCCGTCGCAAACGCGATCGGCGAGCAGGCACGCCGTCTTGCTTATGTCGCACCGACGTTTGCCAACGATCAACGCGCGCTGCTCGCGCAGGCGATCGTGGAGCTCGCGCCCTGGACGGAAGGCGGACGCGTCTTCTTCACGGCCGGCGGCGGCGAAGCGAACGAAGACGCGATGAAGTTCGCGCGAACCCTAACGGGAAGGCATAAGATTCTCACCGCCTATCGCTCGTTTCACGGCTCGGCACCGGGCGCGGGAACGTTGAGCGGCGAGAACCGGCGATGGCCGAACGAGCCGGGGATTCCCGGCGTCGTGCGTTTCTTCGCGCCGTTTCCGTACCGCAGCCCATTTCACACGCGCGATCCGCGCGAAGAGGTCGAGCGCGCCATCGCGCATTTGGAAGCGATCGTCACCTACGAAGGCGGCGACCGCATCGCGGCGCTGCTCATCGAGCCCGTCGTCGGCAGCAACGGCGTCATCGTCTATCCGGAAACCTATCTCGCGCGCGTCCGCGAGCTCTGCGATCGCTACGGAATCTTGCTCGTCTTCGACGAGGTGATGACCGGCTTCGGGCGCACCGGCGAAGCCTTCGCCGCGCAACGCTTCGGCGTAACGCCCGATCTGTTCACCTTCGCCAAAGGCGTCACGTCGGCGTACGTGCCGCTCGGCGGTGTGGCCGTGCGCGAATCGCTGGCGGCCTACTTCGACACCCATCCGCTTCCAAGCGGACATACCTTCAGCGGCCACCCGGTCGCGATGGCGGCCGGCGTCGCCACGCTGCGCGTCTATCGCGAGGAGCGGCTCTTCGAGCGAGCGCGCGAGATCGAAGGCTGGCTGCGGACGCGCTTCGACGCGTTGGCGCGCCGCCACCGGATCGTCGGCGAAGCGCGCGGCACCGGTGCGTTCTTCGGCTTGGAGCTGGTCTCCGATCGCGACAGCCGCACGCCGCTGGTGCCGTGGCAGGGCGAAGGCTCCGTGCACTCGTTCTTCAACGATTTGCTTGCGCATGGGGTCTACGTCTTAGGCCGCTACAACGTCGCGATTATCGCGCCGCCGCTGATCGTTACTCCGCAAGAGCTCGACGAAGCCTTCGAAACGCTCGACGCCGCGCTGACCCGTTTGGAGTCCACCGTGTGACGCGCCTCGGCGTGCACGACAAAGCGACGCGCGAGCTTATCGGCGAGGTTCACGTTGCCCAGCGCGAGGACGCTGGTCGTGCGATTGCCGCCGCGCGAGAGGCGTTCGACGGGTGGCGTGCAGTTCCGGTGGTCGAGCGTGCGCGCGTGCTCTTCCGCTACGCCGATGCACTCGAACGCCGGCGCGAGGAGCTCGCACTCTCGGTCTCGCGCGAGAACGGGAAGACGCTCGCCGATGCGCGCGGCGAGGTGCGGCGTGGCATCGAGGCCGTCGAGTTCGCCTGCGGCATGCCATCGCTGATGATGGGCGACGCATTGCCCGACATCGCGCGCGGAATCGATTCGGTTTCGATGCGCTATCCGTTGGGTGTCTGCGTCGGCATCACGCCCTTTAACTTTCCGGCGATGATTCCGCTCTGGATGTTTCCGATCGCAATTGCCGCGGGGAACACGTTCGTGCTCAAACCATCGCCGCAGACGCCACTCACCTCCGAGCTGTTGCTAGCGGTTGCGGCGGAATGCGGTTTTCCAAAAGGCGTCGTCGGAATCGTACACGGTGGCCCCGAGACGGCCGAGGCATTGATCGAGCACCCCGATGTGGCGGCGGTTTCGTTCGTGGGTTCTTCGCAAGCGGCGAAGATGGTCCAAGAGCGAGCCGTCCGGGCACACAAACGCGTTCAGGCACTGGGCGGCGCTAAGAACTACTTGATCGTCATGCCCGATGCCGTCAACGCCACGACCTGCGAAGCCGTCATCGCGGCTGCGTTCGGCGGCGCCGGCCAGCGGTGCTTAGCCGGCTCGGTCGTCGTCGCGGTCGATCCCGCCGGCGACGCGCTCGCGCCGATGCTCGTCGAAGCCGCCTCGCAGCTGCGGCTCGGCGCGGGCACCGACGACGGCACGCAGATGGGACCGGTCATCAGCGACGCAGCGCTCGCGCGAATCAACGGCTACGTCGAGCGCGCGGTCACCTCGGGGGCCACTCTCTGTCATCCTGAGCGGAGCGGAGCACGAAGTGCGGAGCGCAGTCGAAGGACGACAGCGGACGGCCTCGGCGGCGCTTTCGCTTCGCCGGTGATCTTCGATCGGGTCGATCCTCACAGCGAGCTTGCTCGGGATGAAATTTTCGGACCGGTGCTCGCGATCGTGCGCGCCGCTTCGCTCGACGAGGCAATTGACGTTGCGAATGGCTCGCGCTATGGCAACGCATCGTCGATTTTTACGCGTGACGGCGGCAGCGCGCGCACCTTCGCGTCACGCATCGACGTCGGGATGGTTGGCATCAACATCGGCGTCGCCGCGCCGATGGCGTTCTTCCCGTTCGGCGGCGTGAAGGATTCGATTTTCGGCGATCTGCGCTGCCACGGCAAGGACGCCGTTGCGTTCTACACGCAACAGCGCGTGACGATCACCCGCTGGCCTTCCTGAGCCGGAACCAGAGCCAGCCGGCAGCGATGAAGGCCAAGAAAAAGTAGCCGAACCAGCGCTGCGGCGGCGCGGGCACGGGATAGAAGAGCGTGACGCCGGCAAGTAACAGCAACACTAATGCCACGACCGAGATCGTTACGTCGACCGCGCGCAGCGAGCCGAGTTTGCCGCAGTAGACGATTGCGGCAATCGCGATCAGCATGTAGATGAGGATGAAGCCGAACGAGCTGAGCGTTCCGCAGTTATTGAAAACGTCGATCGGCGCGACCCCGAAGGCGAGCGCGGCCAAAGCGACGGCGAGCGCCGTGACGGTGATGAAGGTGACGGCGACGTTGGGCGTGTCGTGCTTCGGTTCGATGCGGGCGAAGATGGCCGGAAAGCGTCCGGCGACCGCCATCGCATAGGCGATGCGTCCGCCCGTCGTGATACACGCCAGGCAGACCGAGAATGCGCTGAAGACCGCGCCGATGGTGATCGGAATGGCGAGGTAACCCAGGCCGTAGCCGTCGACGAGCGTCTGCAACGGAAACTGCTCTTTGTCGAGCGGACGGCCGAGATGCGCGAGCCCGACGATCTCGGCGTACGTGGCAACGACGAAGAACGCCGCGGCGAAAATGACGCTGCCGATCACCGCGCGCGGGATTGTGACGAGCGGGGCTTTCGCCTCGGCGCCGAAGGCCGTTGCGCTTTCGAAGCCGACGAAACTGAAGATCGCAAAGGCGATCGCCAGGCCGATGCCGCCGGGGAAGCCACCTTTGATCCGCACCTGGTTCGCGTCGAGTGAAGGACCGTGGGCGTGCAGCACGATCGCTACGAGAATCAAGATGATGCCGACGGAAATCGCCTCGAGCACCAGCATGACGATTGCCGAAACCTGCACGCCTCGGTACGCCGCCTGCCACGCGATCGCCGCGAGCACCACGACGACGAGCAGGACCGGCACGTGCATACCGCCTGCCAAGAGCAGCCGCTCGACGAAGAGCGCCATCGCGCCGAGTACGGCCGTTGCAACGAAGCCGTATGCCCAGAGCAGCGTCCAGCCCGCAATCGCCCCAGCCCGTGAACCAAGGTGGTCGGCGACGTAGCCGTACATCGAGCCGGCCGCGCTCGATCGCCGAGCAAATTGGTTGATGCAGAGCGCGACGAAGACCAGCATCGTTCCGCCGAAGACGTAGGCCAGCCACGTGCCGTTGCCGGCCAGCGCATACATATAGGGGGCGATCAGCAGCGGCGTCATGCTCGGGCCGATCAGGGCAATTGAGGTAGCCAGAACCTCGACAAAGCTAAGCGACCCAGCCTTCATCCTCTTAACTCTGAGCCGCCCACGCCTCGAGTTCCCGCAGAGAGCCCGAAACTTCGCTTTGGGCGACGGGGTACCACCCCGCATGAACCTTCAGTCCACTCGGGCGGCGATGGTCGCGGCGACCGGCTTACTGCTGATTGCCTCGGCGGCGCTGCCGGCGCTCGCTCGTGATTTCGTGCAGGATCAAGCTGGAATGTTCTCGGCCTCCACGGTGGCGCAGCTGAATCAGCAAATCGGCAGCTTCAACGCTGCGACGGGCAAGGAGATCGTCGTCGTGACGACGCCGTCGCTCGGCGGATCCACGTTACAGGACGCCGCCAACGCCGCGTTCTCGCAACAAAACGTGAACGGCGTTCTGATCTTCATCGCTCGCGACGACCGCCGCGACATCATCGTGCCGGATCGCGCCGGTACGCAAGCCGGTTGGTTTACCCCCGACGTGCTGCGCTCGATTCGTACTTCAATGGAAGCCCAGTTCCGCAGCGAATCGTACGACGCCGGCATTACCGGCGCAGTCGCTGCCATTCTCAACATCTATCGCGCGCACGTCGGCAGCTCGCGTCAAGGAGCCAGCAGTTTCAACGCGCCGGCTACGCGCACGCTGCCGGCAATCGGAGGATTTCATATCTCTATGTTTTGGTGGATCATCATCGCCATCGTCGGCTTTCTGATCATTCGTTCGATCTTGCGCGCAGCCGCCGCGCCGCGGTTCTATGGCGGCGCGCCAGGCGGACCGCCGGGAACACCGCCAGGCGCACCGGGCGCACCAGGTTACGGGCCCGGTTATGGACCAGGTTACGGCGGCTACGGTGGCGGCGGTAGTTTTTGGAGCGGTTTGCTCGGCGGCCTCGGGGGTGC
>DATHOO010000059.1:0-2189 GCA_035484815.1 Candidatus Acidiferrales bacterium | reverse complement strand
CAACGACGTGCTCGCAGTTATCGAAAATCAGCAACGACGTCTTGTGCTTGAGATACTCCAGCAGCGTCTCGAGCAACGGGCGAGTCGGGACTTCCTGTACGCGCAACGCCGAGGCGATCGCCGCCGGTATCAATGAAGGATCGCTTATCGGTGCGAGTCCGACGAACCATGCGGCACTTGCATCGCTCAGCGCGGTCGCGACCTGCAACGCGGTCTGGGTCTTGCCGACCCCACCGCTGCCCGTAAGCGTGACCAGCCGGTGTTCGCGTACCAGCGTTGCGATCTCGTGGAGCTCCCGTTGGCGGCCAATGAAGCTGGCCAACGAAAGCGGCAGATTTGCGCTGGGTGTGCCGGACCACGGGCCGACGGTGACTGAGGCTTTGCTTTCGTCGCGCAGCAGCACCCACCGCGCCGCGGCTACTTCGAGCTCCTGCCGTTGCTCGTCGCTGAGTGCCAGCGCGCCGGACAGGAGTGCGAGCGTCCCACGTTGCGGCGTGCGGCGATAGCCACGTTCCAACGCTCTGATTCCCTGCGCGCTCATCCCGGCACGTTCGGCCAAGGCCTCTTGCGAGAGTCCCGCAGTGAGCCGGAAGCCCCGTAGGAGCGTCCCAAATTCCGGCGGGCCGGCTGTTCGGCCCTCGTTTTCCACGACAGCTGGGAAGGTTCGGGCCGAGCCTGACGGCACCCGCAGAACCCTAGCGCCGGCAAGTTGTGCGGGTGGTTGTGTCTGTTTGCGCCGCCGGTGCGCTGACATGATAGCGGTGCGATGAGGCAGCCGTTTTGCCGCGCTTGCGAAGGAGCTCTTATGTTGGGACGCCTGAAACTGCTCGCGCCATTCATTACCGCGCTCTCACTCGCGGCCTGCAACGCCGGAAGTCCGAGCGTGCCGGTAATGGCGCAGCAATCCGCCGTGGAAGCGCATCCAATCCCGCAATGGCAGGCGCAGAACCTGGCGCATCGGGCCTGTCCCGACGTCCCGCCTGGCCAGGTGCAGTGCGATGCGCTGATTCTAAACAATAATCCTCAAGACAAAGAAAGGGGGTGGGGCGCGCACGATATTGAGGCGGCGTATAATCTCCCTTCGTCGAGCAAAGGTTCGGGAGAGATCGTCGCGATCGTCGATGCGTACGACAACCCCAATGTCGCCTCGGACCTCGCGGTGTACCGCCGGCACTATGGTCTACCGAAGGCAAAATTCTATAAATACAACGAGGACGGGCAGCAGAGCCACTACCCCAAATCCAAAGCGAGCTGGGGGTTTGAGATTGACCTCGACGTCGAGATGGTCTCGGCCGCCTGTCCGAAGTGCACGATCTATTTGATCGAAGCGAACGGATTCTTTAACTCCACGGATATCGATAAGGCTGAAACGGAAGCCGTGGCGCTGGGCGCGCACATTGTCAACAACAGCTTTGAATGCTCTGCGCACTGCTTTCGGCCTAAAGCCTTTGGCGCTCCGGGCGTAACGTATGTCGCTTCCGCCGGCGATAGCGCCTACTTTGCGGCTGAACCAAGTAGATTCGGCAGCGTCGTCTCGGTGGGTGGCACGCTCCTCTCGAGAAGAGGTTCGATTTATAGTGAAGTCGTTTGGCCCGACACCGGCGGCGGCTGCGCGACGGACGTCTCCAAACCGTCGTGGCAACACGATCCCGGCTGCTCCGGGCGGACGGCCAACGATGTTGCGGCCGTCGCTTGGGCCGCCGCGGTATATAACAGCTACGGCTACAGCGGCTGGCTCACCGCGGGCGGCACCAGCATTGCCGCGCCGATTGTCGCCGGCGCCTTTGCGCTTGCGGGCAACGCCGCGAAACAAGACGGCGGCAAAACCTTCTGGACGTTGAGGCAAAAGAAGCGCCAGGAGGATCTGCACGTCATCAGCAGCGGCACCGACGGCTGCCCCCGTCGCTTGCGAGGCAGCTACCTTTGTGTTGCCGGAACCGATGAGTTTGGAACCTACTCGGGCCCGACCGGCTGGGGCACGCCCAACGGCGTCGGCGCGCTTTGAAACGTGAAGCTACGAAGAAGAAGGAGATTGGGCAGCATGCGCCTCTCAATACCGGCCGCGAATCGTGCATCGATCGTTATCCTCGCTGGAGTATTCGCTGGATGCTCCAACCCATCGCCCGGCTCCGAGCCGCTGCTGCCGGTTTCGACCGATGCGAGCCAGTCGCTCACGGATCACTCTGGCG
>DATHOO010000058.1:0-4654 GCA_035484815.1 Candidatus Acidiferrales bacterium | reverse complement strand
GAGATAAATGCTTACAAGATCGTCAACGTGCACCCACGAGAGCCACTGGCGTCCACTGCCGATGATGCCGCCGACGCCGAGTTGGAAGGGCGGAAGCATTTTCTGCAGCGCGCCACCGCCCTTACCAAGCGCCACGCCGGTGCGAACGAGTGCGACGCGCATGCCGAGTGCCGGCGCGCGGCTCGCTTCGCGTTCCCAGGCAACGCAAACGCGTGCTAAGAAGTCGTCGCCAGGTGGGCTCTCCTCCACGAACGTTTCCGTCTCGCTCGTGCCATAGTAGCCGATGGCCGAGGCGCTGACGTAGACGGCGGTCCGGCGTTCGCATCGAGCAAGTGCATCGAGAAATATGCGGGGCGCATCCACGCGACTCGCTTCGATCCGCTGCTTCACGCTTTCATTCCAGCGCTGCGCAATCGGCTCACCAGCAAGATTGACGACCGCGTCGCAGGATGCGGCGACGCTCGCGGCGGCGGTCGGGTCGCGCAGCGAGGCGGTAACGATCTGATCGCCGCGCGCCGCGAGCGCCTCGCGGAGATGCCTTCCGACGAAGCCTGAACCCCCTAGCAGCAGAACCTTCATGCAGCGGATTCAGGTACTCCAGGAGATCGATCCTGCGGCGCGGCAGCACGACGCATGGAGTTAGCGGGTAAGGCAGCCATCGTGACCGGCGCGGGCGGCGGTGGCAGCGGTCGCGCCATCGCCAAGCGTTTTGCGCGCGGGGGTGCCGTGGTGGTCGTGGCGGACGTTCACGAAGCGGGCGGCGCCCAGACAATCGCCGAGATCGCGCACGCCGGTGGACGCGCGGTCTATCGGCGGGTGGACGTTCGCAGCGAGGAAGAAGTGCGCGACCTTGTCGCATTCGCGGAACGCGAGTTTGGCGTTTTAAGCGTCATGGTCAACAATGCATCGGGACCCGAGTTTCACTTCGATCGTCCGCTCGAGTTTTGGAAGGAGATTGTCGAAACGGAACTGCTCGGCACCATGTACGGCGTGCGGTACGCGCTCGAGGCGATGGGACGCAGCGGCGGCGGAGCGATTGTGAACGTGAGCTCGACCTCCGCGCTCGAATATGGTCGCTTGAGGCCGGGCGGTCTGCCGGCATACGACGCCGCCAAGGCGGGCGTCGTGCATCTGACGACGATGCTACGCTTTCTTGGTGAGACCGACGCGGTTCGCGTGAACTGTGTCGTTCCGCACTGGATCGCGAGCCCTGGTCCCAAGGAGTATTATGACTCGCTGACGCCGGCGCAGCGCGACGCGCTCGGCGTACCGCAAGACCTGATCGCACTCGACGAGATTGCCGATGTGGTCGTACGCCTTGCCACCGATGAGCGCTTGGCCGGCCGAGCGCTGATACTCTGGGGCGGCCGCAAGCCCGCGCTGATTCCAATCGGCGATCGCGGCTACGAAGCGCTCGAGCCGTTACCTATAGACTAACGCTTTAAATTCCGCCGACGAACCGGCCGGGGTTCAAGGTGCGTTTGGGATCAAAACGATCTTTGAGTTGGCGCATGCGGTCGACGGCCGGCGGATCCGCTCCCCAAACGCGAAGATACATGCGGTGCGGGTGGCTACTCGCGACGACTTGCGCACGCGGTTCCGCTTCGTGCAGCGCGTCGTCGAAGGCTTCGATCTTAGCCCCGAACGAAAGCGTGTCGAGATCGCTCACGCGCAGCACGACGTCGCCATTCATTACGTCGCCGATCGCTTCACTCTGAAGCCCGAACCGCTGCGCAAGCTCGCGCAGATCGAGCGCGCGCTGCACCGACTCGTCGGCAGGCGGAAAGAGACGATAGGTCGCGGATCGTTCGCCCAAACAGGCAACGTACTGATCGACGACGCGCTCGAAGGACTCGCGCGCACCGGCCTCGATGACGCGCGTTTCGGGAACGCCCGCCCGCCCGAGTGCCGAGCGAAGCTCGAGGGTCGCGCGCTCCAGCAGCGCCGCGCTCCCCTCGAGAATCGCAAGAATGCGTCCCTCGGGACCCGGCTCGCCGTCGATCGCTTGAAATCCATCAATCCAGAACGCCGCCGCCGGCGGGATACGCAGTGCCGCGAGCTGTGCGCAGGCGCGCTCGCGCGTGCGCTCGGGCAAGCTCGCGAGAAAGAGCCGCGCGTGTGGCGGCAACGGAATCGTCTTGAGATTCGCCTGCACGAGCACCCCAAGCGTCCCGAACGAGCCGACGTAGAGCCGGCTCATATCGTAGCCCGCCACATTTTTGACGACCATGCCGCCGGCCCGCGCGATCGTTCCATCGGCGAGCACGATCGTCGAACCGATCAGGTAGTCGCGAAGACGTCCGTAGCAGTGGCGGCGCGGACCAAGCCAGCCCGCTGCCAACGTGCCGCCCAGCGTTGCGTAGCGCGGCTGCGGCGCGTCGAAGGGCACGAACTGTCCTTGAGCAGCGAGCAACGTCGCGATGTCTTGAACCGGCATGCCGGCGCGAACGGCAACGACCAGATCGGCGCGCTCGTTCGCCGCGATCCCGGTGAGGCCGGTCGTCACCAACTCGACATCGACGTGTTCGGGTGGATAGCCCATACCAGCGAGCGTTCCTCCGCCGGCAATGAGAATTTTCTCGCCGGCACGATCGCATCGCGCTACGATCTTGCTCACCTCCTCCGCATTCACCGGAACCACGCGATCGGGCGCCGCGTTCATGGAGGTGTCACTTCAGGGCAGCGCATGCCGCTCGGAAAGATTTTTTCGGGATTGAGCATTCGCGCCGGGTCGAAGACGTCGCGCACGCGGGCCATTGCCGCGAGGTCGGCGGTCGAATAGACGCGCGTCATCGCCTCGCGTTTCTCCCAGCCGATTCCGTGCTCGCCGCTAATCGTGCCGCCGAGGTCGATCGCAGCTTGCAGGATCTCGTTGCCCGTTTCGACCACCGCCGCCACCTGTTTGGTGTCGCGCTTATCGTACATCAGCAGCGGATGCAGGTTGCCGTCGCCGGCGTGGAAGACGTTCCCAACGACGATGCCGTTGGCGTTTGCAGCGGCGTCGACCGCGCGCAGCGCCTGCGGAAGCCGGCTGCGCGGCACGCAGACGTCTTGCGTGTAATAGTTTGGCGCAATGCGACCCGTTGCACCGGCGGCACCCTTGCGCCCGGCCCAGAGCGCGTCGCGTTCGGCCTTATCGCGAGCGCTTCGCCACGAGCGCGCGCCGTGCTGCGTCACGATTGAATGAATCGCGCCTTCGGCGGCCTCGACGTCCTCTTCGAAGCCGGCGCATTCCACCAGCAGCAAGGCGGCGGCATCGGTAGGATATCCCGCATGAAATGCCGCTTCGACCGCCCGAGTGATCACCGCATCCATCATCTCGAGCGCGGTCGGTATGATGCCCGCACGCACGATCGCCGAAACCGCTTCCGAGGCGGCATCGAGGTCGTTGAATGCCGCAATCGCAACGCGAACGGATTCGGGAAGCGTTAGCAGGCGCAGCCACGCCGCGGTTACGATGCCAAGCGTTCCCTCACTGCCCACGAGTGCGGCGGTCAGATCGTAGCCTGCGTCGTCGACGCTGGTGTTGAAAACATCGCCGCGATCGTCAACGACTTCAAGCGCCAGGACGTGGTTGATCGTCGTACCGTACGAAAGGCAATGCGGTCCGCCGGCGTTGGTTGCGATGTTGCCCCCGATCGACGAAATCTGCTGCGAGGAGGGATCCGGCGCGTAGAAGAGCCCGCTCGACGCGACGTAGCGTGAGAGATCGAGGTTGATCAGACCGGGCTGCACGCGTGCGCGACGATTACGCTCGTCGAACTCGATTACGCGATTCATTCGCGCGAACGAAAGTATCACGCCGCCCGCCCGCGGTACCGCCCCGCCGCAGAGTCCCGTCCCAGCGCCGCGTGCAACGATCGGCTCACCGCAATCCCGGGCGATCTTCACGATCGCGCTCACGTCGCGCGTCGATTGCGGGAGCACGACGGCCGATGGCAATCCACCGTCGGTGTACGCGTCGAACGCATAGACCGCAAGGTCTTCGGGTTGGATCTTGACCGCGTCGCGCCCGAGCGCTTCGATCAGCCGCTGATGGAGCACTTTTCAGCAGTTCTCGGAGCGCGCTCCATCCCCGTTTTCGTACTCGAGACTACTTGACTCTAGCCTAAAACGCCCCTATACCGTTGGGCGTGCCCCATCCGGCTGGGCCAGAGTAAGTTCCAAACTGCCGTGTTCCCGCCGTGCAAAGGTAGCTTCCGCCGCAGTCGCCGTTGCTACCCTCGCTAATGACATGCAGATACTTCTTACGCTGCAACGCCGTTAACGTCCAGAACTTTTTGCCGGCGTGTTGCGAGGCGGCGTTGCCGGCAAGGCCATAGATGCCGGCGAGGAGCGGTGAAGCAATGCTGGTGCCCTCAACCATGATCCAGCCACCGTAGCCGATCGAGTCGTATTCCGCGACGTCCCGGGCGACGGCGGCGATGTCGTTGGCCATCCGGGAAGTGCAGCCGGGATCGTGCTGCCACGACGGCTTCGTGACGCCGCTCGCGCAGCCGCCGCTTGTGTAAGGCCAGGCGGCTTCTTTGTATTTCAGGCCCTTCTTTGAAAGCACGGTTCCCCCGACTGAAACGACGTTAGCAAACTGTGCAGGCGGATAAGACCCGTAGCTGGAGTCGCCTGCGGCCGCTAGATAAACCACGCCCGGGCTGTC
>DATHOO010000057.1:0-14684 GCA_035484815.1 Candidatus Acidiferrales bacterium | reverse complement strand
AACTTTACGAAGATGAAGACCGGTGCGTTCTCGGCCTGGACGCAAGCCGGGAACGTGGGCTTCTCGATCCTCTCGCGATTCGTCCCGACCTTCGACTACGCTCGGCAGATTCTCTATCTCGCGCCGGCGCGACGAGCGACGCCGATTCCTCCTAATCGCTCGGGGCTGGCCTTTGCGAAAAACGAACCCGGCGCTTTCGACGTCATTCTGGTAAAGCCGGGGTCGGCTGCGGCAACCGCAGGCATCCTCGCCGGGGATCGCATCGTCGGGATCGATGGAAAAGCCGCCGCCGACCTTTCGCGCGCCGACCTGGTTGGCATCGTGACCCAAGCCTCGGGCACCGTCGTGAGCCTTCGCCTTCTTCATTCCGGCGCGACGAGAGACGTTACGCTCACGCTGCACTAGTCTCAGGCCCATTTCAAGTCTTCACCGCCAATCCGTGACACGCTGGCGGCTAAAACAGCAGCTTAGCGTGAAACGATCTTCCGAGTCACCTGCTGCAGACTATCGCGCATCGCGGCCAGCTCGCCCGCCATTGCTTGCAGCTGCGCCTCGGTTGCACCCAGCGATCGATTCGTGGTGGACAATCCATTGAGTTTCGCACTCGTCGAACCGAACTGACTATTTGTAAAGTTCAGCCGGCTATTGGTGGTGGTAGGCGTGTGGTACGTTGCTTTGTCTCGGAGTGTCTGACGTAGCTCATGGTGATGGCAATGACTTTCCGGCAAACTATGAAGAAAGCTTAAAACGCTTGCGGGACGCCCTCGCGCAACGTCGAAGCGAAATAACGGGCATCGCCCCCGCTCGTTTGGAAAGGTCCGTGTTTGTGACGATCAAGCTATTGCGTACGGTAGCCGCCGGAACGGCAGCGACACTTCTTGCGGGCTGCGCCCTGAGCGGTTCTTCCCCGCAGCAGCCTGCCGCCGCATCGCTCAATGTGAATACGTATCCGCTCGGCGCTTATAGCACGAAGCCCGGCGCCGCCGCTGTGAGTGCCACGAGACCCGCGCACGGCACTCCGTCGTACGATGTTAAGCGAGCTTCGCAACTGGTATACGTGTCGAACCTCGGTGCCGGTGCGATTGACGTTTTTGATCAGCGCGGCAAGAATCAACAGCCCATCGCGACGATTACGGACGGGATTCTCGGCCCCGGGGGCCTTACCACCGATAGAAAAGGCAATCTCTACGTAGCCGACGAGGGTAAAATCAGCGGGAATTGGACCGTGCAAGTCTACGCACCCGGCGCGACGTCGCCGACCAAAAGCTACACGACCGACCTTTCTTCGCCAACCGACTCGGTCGTCGCAAAAGACGGAACAATCTATATCGCAAACTTCAACGGTTTCAGCAATGGTTGGGTGACCGTCTATCCCAAGGGAAACGTTTCCAAGGAATACCGCCTCTCGGATTTTGGCGGCGGCGCTCCGCTTTCGGTGGCGCTCGACGCTAAGCAAAATCTCTACGTGATGTACGATGTCAATAACGGCAGCGCGGTCAACGAATATAAGCCCGGTACGACAACGGGCACCAACCTCAATCTCGTCTTTGGCAGTGGAGGCGGCATCCAGGTTGACCCAGCGGGCGACATTCTGGTGGCGCAGCAACTGAGCCCGTCCGAAATCCTGATCTTTCCGCCCGGGCAAACGGAGCCGTCTCAGACTATCCCGATGCCAGGCGGCGGGGAGCCATTTAATTTCGCCCTTAACCACGGGAGCAAGGCGCTTTTCGCCGGCGAATACCAGAACGCCAACCAGGTCGACCGATTTGCTTACCCCTCGACGAAGTTCCGATACGTCATCGCCAATGGCTTCCAAAATCCGTCTGGAGTCGCGACCGCCCCATACGAGTTTTAGCTAGCCACGAGATCCGGCGACGCACCTAAGATAAAGGTTCGGGTTCGATCGTCGTAGCTGAATAGCTCCGCATAGCGGCCCCAATTGATAATCGTGCGCAACGTTGTTTCGGCGTCGTCAGCGCTCAAGCTATCCTCGAGCTCAGCTTTGAATCGAATCCGCGGCGCACGATGTCCTTTGCGCTCCTGGAGCACATTGACGATGTGGCCCGCAAGCGGCACAAAGTTTAGCAAGTGCTCCTTGAATAGGCGTTTGCGTTCCTCGGGATCGCTGGTTGCGAAGATGCGGCCCGCCGGCGTCAGTTGAAGCTGGCCGTCGGAAAGCTCCGCAAACTCCAAAATCGGTAGGACTTCGGCGACGGTCAAGATGTTGTCCACGTGCGGCAGCAGGGGATGGGCAATCGTTGAAAGCTTCACTCTGCCGTCGATTGGTGGTCCGGCCAGTTTTTCGATCACTCGCTCGATGGCGTAAGGCGAGACGTTGGGAAGCGGTTGCATCACGCCGCCGCCCAATGCGCGCATCTCTTTGAGCGAGAGTGCCGTGCGTGCGGTCAGAATTGAATAGATGTTCTCCACGATCTCGCGGAAGTTTCCATCGAACCGATTGCGCGGATACTTGAGATCGATCGGAATCTCCGCGGAGATCCGCCCCGGCTTAGACGAAATGACGATGACCCGGTCGCAGAGCAAGACAGCTTCCTCGATGTTATGTGTAACGAGCAAGACGGAATCAATAGGACACTGCTGTCCCAGCCAAACATCGATGAAATCCGTGCGCAGGCTTTCGGCCGTGAGCACGTCGAGGGCGGAAAACGGCTCGTCCATCAAGAGCGCGGCCGGATCAATTACGAGAGCACGCGCGAAGCCTACGCGTTGGCGCATTCCACCGGAGAGTTCGCGGGGATAGGCGCCTTCGAACCCGGTCAGCCCGATCTCCCCGATCGCCGAGAGCGCTCGTACGCGCGCCCGCTCACGCGGCACGCCCAACGCGTCCAGGCTCGTCATGACGTTTTCCAACACCGTCAACCATGGGAAGAGCGCGAAGGTCTGAAAGACGACCGCGATGCCTTCCGCTGGGCCACGCAGCGGGGCACCGCGGTAGAAGGCGTTGCCCTTGGTCGGTGCGAGAAGGCCGGCCGCGATTCGGAGAAGCGTTGATTTTCCGGAACCCGATCGTCCAAGCAGTCCAAGAATCTCGCCGGAACGCAGCGAGCAGCTAATGTCGTCCAAGACGACCAGCGGTTCACCGTTTGGTTTTGCGTACGACATGGATACGTGCTCCAGGTCGATGATATGGCTCGTCGCCGGCGTCTTCGCTTCAGTCAAGACGCGTTCTCCGTTCCGCGTATCCATAGAGTGGACGCCAGATCAGCCGATTCAAGCAGACAACGATGAACGACATCGTTGCAATGCCTAAGGCTATCCTCGGAAAGTCGCCGGCGGTGGTCATCCGCGCTATGTACGATCCCAGGCCGCCTGCGTCCAGCGTCGTCGAGCCCCAGCGCGCAACTTCGGCGACGATACTGGCATTCCAGGCGCCTCCCGACGCGGTGACCGCCCCGGTTACATAATACGGAAAGATTCCGGGCAGGGCGACGTACCGCCACCATCGCCACCCATGAATCCGAAAGCTCGCCGCTGCTTCCCGCAAATCAGCCGGAAAGGCGGCCGACCCTGCAATGACGTTGAACAGAATATACCACTGCGTTCCCAAAATCATCAGCGGGCTCAGCCAAATTGCCGGCGCAAGATGAAAGTGGACGATGGCAACGACCGCAATTGGGAAGAGCAAATTGGCGGGGAAGGAGGCGAGAAGCTGTGCGATGGGCTGCACTCTCGCGGCAAGCTTGGGACGCAGGCCGACGGCCACGCCGATGGGCACCCAAATGACCGTCGCGATCGCGATGAGCACGATAACGCGAAGCAATGTCAGCGCGCCGGCAGCCGCGACGGTGCGAACGTCTTGCCAGCCGATATGCCCCGCGGCGAACTCCTGGAGGCGCCAAATGAGATAGGCAGCTAAAGCTGCGACGGCAAGGTACCAAAGGACATCGACTACTCGAGTCGGAGTGCGCGGTCCGCGCACGGCGGTCGGCCGATGCGCGAACACCATGCGAGCGCGCCCGACGCGGTCGAGCGCTGAAGCAATCGGACTCCACAGCTCGTCGACGACTCGCGCCTTTTTGAAAAGGTCCAGGAGCCAGCTTCTCGGTACGATTTGCGCGGCCGTCGTGCCGACGCGGTACTTGTCCGCCCACGCAACCAGCGGTCGAAAGAAGAGCTGATCGTAGATAAGGATCACGATTGCCATCGTCAGGATCGCCCAGCCGATCGCGCCAAAGTTACGGTCTTCGATCGCCGTCGCCACGTACGAGCCGATGCCCGGGAGCTTGATTTGCAGAGCGCCGACCGCGATCGACTCCGAGGCAACAACAAAGAACCAGCCGCCCGACATCGATACCATCGTGTTCCAAACCAAGCCGGGCATCGCGAAGGGAACCTCGAGGCGCCAAAACCGCTGCCAGCCGGTCAGCCGAAGGGAACGGCTCACTTCTTCGAGATCGGTTGGAACCGTGCGCAGCGACTGATAGAAGCTAAAGGTCATATTCCATGCCTGGCTCGTGAAGATTGCGAAGACCGCCGCAAGCTCGGGGCCCAACATCTTTCCTGGAAAGAGCGAGACAAAAAAGACGACCGTGAACGACAGATAGCCAAGGATCGGCACTGACTGCAACACGTCCAGAAGCGGAATGAGGACCGTCCCGGCGCGGCGGCTCTTCGCAGCAAGCGTGGCGTACGTCAAAGTAAAAAAGAGCGAGGCAGCGAGCGCCGCAAACATTCGCAACGTCGTGCGCAACGCATAACCCGGCAGTGCGGAAGGCGACAGCGAGATCGGCGGCTGGTGCACCGCCGTGAACGGTTCGAAGAGATGCCGAGCGTTGAGCCCGACGAGCAACATAATCGTCAGCACCAGGACAAGGGCGACGCCGTCGCGCCACGACACCCCGTACGGCGGCTGGCGCCTCAGAGCTGAAGAAAGTTGCAGGCGTTACTCCTCTCGAGGCCAAAGCCACGCTGCGCCCCGCACACCGCTCGAGTCGCCGTAAAGCGGGCGTGCGACGGTAACGCTAGCGGGCATCGAGAAGATGTGCTGCAGCATAAGCCGCGGCACCTCGTCATAGAGCGCCGAAATATTGGATAAGCCGCCGCCTAAAACGATTATGTCCGGATCCACGACGTTGACGACGGAGGCGAGCCCACGTGCCAGCCGATCTTTGTAGCGAGTAAGTGCCGCCGTCGCGTCAACGTCGCCCAACCCTGCAGCTGCCGCGATCGCTTGCGGTGCCATCACCTGCCGGCTCGTTTTTTCGAAGTCGTTAACCAGTCCGGGTCCCGACAAAAAGGTTTCGATGCAGCCGCGACGGCCGCAATAGCAAAGCGGCCCCGGCTCTTCATCGATCGTTCGCCAGGGCAGCGGATTATGGCCCCACTCTCCGGCGCTTGCGTTGCGGCCGACAAGAAGGTTCTGGTCGATAATGATGCCGCCGCCGACGCCCGTACCCAGAATCACTCCAAACACGCTGCAATAGCCCGCTCCCGCTCCGTCGATCGCTTCGGAGAGCGCAAAGCAGTTGGCGTCATTGGCGATTCGAACCTCGCGGTCGAGACGCGATTCGATGTCGTTTTTAAGCGGTTTGCCATTAAGCATCGTGCTGTTGGAATTTTTTAGCAGGCCCGTCGACGGCTCGATGGCGCCGGGTGTCCCAACGCCGACGGTGCTACGTTTTCCCAACTCTCCTTCAACAGCCGACACGAGACGGCACAAGGCATCGATCGTCGCCTCATAATCCGGGGCTGGTGTTGAGATCCGCCGCCGGATCACCTCCGAGCCGTCGGCCTTCAGCGCGATGCTCTCGATCTTTGTTCCGCCCAGATCAACGCCGATTCGGAATCCGCGGCAGGGCGCAACACGCATGGTTAGCGTGCATTCGCTGCGAAGTCCCAAGCTCCTGAACGATCGAGCCGTAACTGACCATTAACGCTTAGGCAGCAGCATTTTTAGGTCGCCTGCGGAAGCTAGCCGCTCGGATGATCGTTTTGCTAGGCGTGCTGGTGGTCGTCGTCGGCTTTGCGTTGCGGTTTAATCCATTGCTCGTTGTGACCGTGGCAGGGATCACTTCCGCACTCCTTGGCGGCTTGAGCCCACTGCACGTGCTCGAAGCTTTCGGCACCGGCTTTGCCGCAAGTCGCTCGATAAGTATCGCCTTCATCGTGCTGCCGGTCATCGGGCTCTTGGAGCGCTATGGCTTGCAGCAGCGCGCGAAGACGTTAATCTCGGAGGCGGCGGCGCTTACTGCCGGACGTCTCCTGCTGCTCTATCTCTTTGTTCGTCAGCTTGCGGCCGCACTGGGGCTCACGAGCATCGGCGGAACGGCGCAGATGGTGCGTCCCGTGATCTATCCCATGGCCGAAGGCGCAGCGATGCGCGCGTACGGCCTAACGCCGGAGTGTCTAACCGAGACAATTAAAGCGCACGCCGCGGCAGCCGATACGGTGGGCGCCTTCTTTGGCGAGGATTGTTTCGTTGCGGTCGGTTCGGTTTTGCTGATCACCGGCTACGTCAACGCGAGCTACCATCTCAAACTCGATCCGCTCGAGATTGCGGTCTGGGCGATCCCAACGGCAATCGCTGCGTTCGTCATCCATGGCTTCCGGCTGCTTCGCCTCGACGGCCGGCTCGCCGCCATTGCCGGCGCTGGGCCTCAAACGAAAACGCAATGATCACCGCCGAATGGATCTACTGGCTGCTTGGAGCATTTTTCTTCCTCGTCGGCGTTGAGATTGCGCTCGATCGAACGCATCGAAAACGCTGGACGAACGCCGCTTTCTGGTGTTTGCTTGGCGCGTCGCTTTGCTATGGCAGCTTGATTCCAAGGCTGCCGGCATGGCTGCTCGGCATTGCGGTTATCGGCATGGCCCTCATCGCGGGTTTCGGCCTAACCGGTTCCGGCGACGTGCGTACGACGAGCGAAGCGCAACGCACTGCCAGTGCGGCGCCTAAGGGCAATGCGCTTTTTATCCCAGCGCTGACGATTCCGGCGGTAACGGTGCTCGTCTCACTGGGAGCCGGCCGAATCGTCATCGGGGGACGTCCGCTGCTTGCGCCGGAGTCGCCGACGCTCGTCGGGCTCGGAGTTGCGACGATCGTCGCACTCGTCGTTGCGCTAGCGTTGCTGCGCCCGAAACCACCAACGGTCGCGCTGAGCGAAGGGCGGCGTCTGCTCGAGTCGATTGGTTGGGCAGCCTTGCTTCCGCAGATGCTCGCTACCCTCGGATTGCTTTTTACGAAGGCCGGCGTCGGCACGCAGGTGGGGGCGATCGCGCAGCATCTCGTGCCGGAAAACTCACGGCTCTTCGCGGTGATCGTCTACGCGCTTGGGATGGCCGCCTTTACGATCGTCATGGGAAACGCCTTTGCGGCCTTTCCGATCATGACGGCCGCGATCGGTTGGCCGCTGCTCGTCGAGCGGATGGGCGCGCATCCGGCGCCGCTCTTTGCAATTGCAATGCTCTCGGGCTTTTGCGGCACGCTCTGCACCCCAATGGCGGCGAACTTCAACCTCGTGCCGCCCGCACTGTTGGAGATGCGCGATAAGTACGGCCAAATCAAGGTGCAGATACCGACCGCGGTCGCGCTGCTCAGCGTCAACGTCGCATTCATGCTGATCTTTCCATTTCGATGACTCGCCTCGCCGACACTCTGGCGCCGCGGATCGCGCCGGTACTGCTCGCAAATCTCACCTCGCGATACCCATATCACGATTCGCATCTCTTTGAAAACGGCGACGCGCCACACGATCCGTTTTCCGCGCACCCCGCTTTCGGCAACTCCTTCGATTGGCATTCCAGCGTGCATTCGCACTGGACCGCAATGCAGCTGGCCGAACGGGGAGACGCGGACTTGGCGAACGTGCTTACGCAAAATCTTAGCGCGGCGAACATCGGCGCCGAAACGGAGTACCTTTGTCTGCGCAGCGCGTACGAACGACCCTACGGCTGGGCGTGGGCGTTACTCTTGGCTTCGTCGGCGCAAACGTCCGCGGTTATGGCGGTTCGCGGTTGCGCGGCGGAGCTGCGCGGCATGGGCACCGTGATCGCCGAAGCCGCGCTACGCTGGCTCGACGTTCTGCCGCTGCCCGTCCGCCACGGCGTTCACTCTAACACCGCGTTCGCATTGGGTTTGATGCACGATGCGTGCGGCGCGCTACAGTTCGCTACGCTAGAGCGCGCGATCGAGCAACGCGCGCAGGCATGGTTCGGCGCCGACCGGGAATGGCCGGCAGCGTGGGAACGCAGCGGGAACGACTTTCTTTCGCCCGGGCTCGCCGAAGCCGATCTCATGCGCCGCGTACTCGCTCGCAAGGAGTTTGCGGCGTGGTGGCAGCGATTCGTGCCGGCACCCTGGCTGCAATCGCCGTTGTTTTCGGTTGCCCACGTGCCGAACGTATCTGACGGACAGATCGTGCATCTGCATGGTCTTAATTTGTCGCGCGCCGCGGCGCTCGGTTCAATGGCGCAAGCGCTTAGCGATTCGACGCTGCTGGGACACGCGCGACGGCTTTACGAAGCCAGCGCAGATCGCGCGGTTAGCGGGCATTACAGCGAGCTGCATTGGTTGCCGACCTTCGCATGGATGGCGGCCACCGCCATCGACGCGTCGGAAGCGTGAACTATTGGTGTGATGGGACTTGGACTTGCACCGGCGCGGCCGCCGCGGCGTCTGATCCGACGCCGAGAATTACAAGGTAGCGTCGCGGCGCACCCTGTTGCATCCGGACGACTTGACGAATCGGGCCGATCGCATTCACGACGGCGCTTCCGGCCGGATTCGTCGTGAATCGCGCCAGCGGTTCTGTGGTACCCGTTCCATCGGGTCGCATCGCCAGCGCGAGGACGTATGTTTGCTTTGGCGCTAGGCCCGTGACTGCGGCTTCGAGCACTTGCACGAGCCCTTGATCGAAGAGCGTTACGCTCGTGTCGGGTTTCGATTGCGTGCGCGCGGACGTAGACGTGAGTGCGAGGTGGGTTGCTTGACCGGCGATGCCGAGCGGCTGCAGGTTTGCCGTACCCGATCCTTGCGGAACGGCGCCGGGAACATAGACCACCGCCTGTGGCGCTTGCCCGATCGGCGTAGCCCCGATGACGCGGTTCGAGAGCGTGTCGATGGCGACGAGCTGGTCGTCGTTCTCTAACCCCACGTAGACGCGTGTCCCGTCGCCCGAAGGCCAGATTCCGTGCGGCAAGTTGCCGACCGGGATGGTGGCGACTTGAGCAAAATCGCTCGTGCGGAAGACCTTCACCTCGTTGAGACCCCCGACGGTAATGTACGCGAACGTGCCGTTGGCGTTATGCACGATGTTGACGTGGTTGGTGATCGGTCCGGTATCGATCGTTTTGAGCAGCGCGAACGGCGGCCGTCCGTCGAAGACTTGCGTTCGACCCGTGTCCTTGAGGGTAAACCAGACCTGCGAACCGTCGGGCGTGGCCGCGATGTTGGGGCAGAACGGGCTCGCCTGCGGCACGTGACCGACGATTGTATGCGATGCCACGTCGACGACGACCGTCTCCGGCGTGTACGAAGAACAGACGTATCCATACTTTCCGTCGGGCGAAAAGATCGTCATCCCCGGCCCGTTCGGCACCGTGATGCGCATTTTTTCGCCGAACGTTCCGGCATCGAGAACGTCGACGTAATTCTCGCCGCGAACCGTCACCCAAACTTCGGAGCCGTCCGGAGTGAAGAATGCCTCGTGCGGCGAGCGTCCGACGTACGCGACGCCCTTGACGGCGTTGCTCTGCGTGTCGATGAACGAAACCGAGTTCGACCCAATGGAGACGACCGCGAGCGTCTTACGATCGGGCGAGAAGCCCATGCCGTGGACGAGTAACTGGCCTGCATAGAGTGGACTCAGGCTTGCGGGACTCGGATCGCCCAGCCGTATGACGCCCAGCAACTTGTTATCGACAGGATCCGTGACTGAAACCGTGTTTGAATATTGCTCCGCCGCATAGACTCGGTCTTGGTGGCTAACGGGAATATCGGACGCGCCGGCGGCGAATGGTGGCTGGCCTGCGTCCGTCGGTGCTACGGCTATGAAAATCGCTGCGGCCAATGCGGGTGCGAACGTAAAAGTAGAGCGCATCGCGGTTACTCCTTGGGCAGTGGCTGGCCGATCGCGAGTCGCATGGCTGCGATCTCCTGTTGCTGCGTGACGATGATTTCTTGGGCAATCCGGCGCAGCTTGACGTTGCGTCCGTAGAGCAGCTCAGCTTGCGCCATGTCGATCGCGCCTTGGTGATGGGGAGCCATCCACGCCACGAAGTCTCTATCCGCGTCGCCCGTCGGCGGGCTTAACATGCCGGCCATCATTGTGGACATCGCGGCCTTAACGCGATCGACGAACGGTCCGTCGGCTAGGCTCGCTACCGTGACCCCGCTGGTGGAGAGCAAGACGAGAATCATTAGAACGGTCCGCATTTGGTCCCCCCGCTGGCTCCATTCTTAGGCGCCGGGAACGTCCCTCGTATTCCCGGCGTCAGGGTGACGCGCTTCCGGGTGGTTGGGCGCCACGGATGGCTCGCAGGCGCCGCGCCTAGCGGCGCGTAAAGTAGCCTGCCCGCTCGCCCATCGCTGGAGAATCACATCGATGATGCACGTTGGAATCGTAGGTACGGGAAAGATGGGAAGTGCGATCGCGAGCAACTTGCTCGCGCGTGGCTATCCGGTGTCCGTTTGGAACAGAGATCGCGCTCCTACGGATGAGCTCGTCGCCGCCGGGGCGGTTCGCTGTGACGACGTCGCTTCGTTGGTCGAAAGCGTCGACGCCGTAATCACAATGCTCTGGGATGACGATGTCGCGCGCGAGATTTCGCTTGGCCGCACCATTCCCGCTGCCCAAAAAGGTCAGCTGCTCATCGAATCGTCGACGCTTTCGCCGCAAATGTACGAGACTTTGGCGGAAGCGGCGGCGCAGCGAGAAGTGGACTTTCTTGCGTGCCCGGTCGTGGGGAGCGTCGACAGCGCTCGCGCCGGCACGCTGACGCTCTTTCCCGGCGGTAGCCAGAGAGCGTTTGATCGAGCCCACGACCTTTTGAGCGCCCTCGGCTCGACGATCACGTTCACGGGCTCGCCGGTGGCAAGCGGCCTTCTCAAGCTCGCCAGCAACGCCGTTTTGGGCGTGATGGCGGATTCTATCGGCGAGCTGCTTGACGTCACCGAACGTGGCGGCGTCGACCGCACCCTCGTTATCGACACGCTCGTACACGCCTTCGAGCGTGTTGCCGGAAAGCGGCAACAGCTCGTCGATCGGGATACAGAGCCGCGCTTTTCCGCAGCTGCGCTGCTCAAAGATCTGCGCCTGGCCAAGGCTGCTCGGCAGACGCTCGATGTGGAAGCGCCGGTCATGGATTGTGTGCTCGCGGAGTTCGAAAATGCGGTAGCTTCCGGGCTCGGCGATCGGGACTATATCGCCGTTGCGCTAGCCGTTGAGCATGCGGAATAGGCGTTTCCATGAACGCATCTGAAATCTTTGGGGAGAAACGCTTCGGTCTCGGCGGGGTACCGTTCGGCAACGAGTTCGCATACGTCACTGATGACGTCGCATACGCTACGATCGAGGCGGCCTGGGAGGCGGGGGTACGCTACTACGACACCTCACCATGGTATGGTCTCGGGCTTGCAGAGCGGCGTCTTGGCAGCTTTTTGCATAAACAGAGGCGCAGCGAGTACGTCCTCTCTTCGAAGGTTGGTAAGTTGCTCACGGCGTCGCGCGACAACAATGCGAAAAAGTACTTTCCGTTCACGTCTTCACCAAATAATCTCCGGTATGATTACACCGCAGACGGCGTCAAGCGATCGATCGAAGATAGCCTCCAGCGTTTAGGCGTCGACGCCCTGGACGTTGTCTTCGTTCACGACCTCTCGCCGGATAATCCGTGGCTGCCGGGACCGTGGGAGGAGCAGTTCGCGATCGCGCAAAGCGGCGCGTTTCCTGCGCTGCGCAAGTTGTGTGACGAAGGCGTGATTCATGGCTGGGGACTCGGCGTAAACTCACCGGAGCCGATTCTCAAGCTGATGGACGTCGCCGACGCAAACGTGTGCCTCTTGGCCCGGCAATATTCATTGATCGACCATGCAAATGCGCTGCACCGGGTCTTTCCCAAGGCGCGCGAGCGTGGAATGAGGTTCGTGGTTGGTTCGTCGCTTAATGCAGGTTTCATCAGCGGCAGCGCACGCTTCAATTATGGCAGCGAAAATTATAAGATTCCGGCCGGCGTGATCGAGAAACGCTGCCGGTTGCGCGCGGTTGCGGCGCGGCACGGTGTGGACCTTCGCACTGCCGCACTGCAGTTCTCGAGCGCGCCCGACGTCGCAGCGTCGCTCGTCGTCGGCTGCTCGAATCCGCGGCAGGCGCTCGCGGACTACACGTCGCTGAACACGAAGGTACCCCCGGAATTCTGGTCGGAACTCCGAAGCGAGGGTTTGATCGAAAGCGACGCGCCGGTTCGACCCGCATAGCACGCTAAGGGCGCTTCTATGTGCCGCCGAGCTTCTGATCGAGCCAGCGGCGGACGACGAGCCGTCTCAGGAGCACGACGGCGATTGAAAGCGCGATCGTCGTGGATGCAATGTGCGCGGCGTTCGGCCTTACCGCCACAATGGTTCCGGCAATGACTCCGAACAGCACGGCTGTCAGGATACTTGTAAGCTGACTGATCGCCCAGCGGGTCTCAGCCGCGGGCAACTCCGAGCGACGGGCAAGAAAGCCGGTCAGCAACATGGCCCCCACCAATGCATAGACGAACGCGAACGAGAAAATAAACAAAACAAAAAAGCGGGCTGGATTCTGCCCCAACCCCGCCACGTGCATCAGGCTTTCGAGAAAATACAGCGTCAAGATCAGGCCACAGAGCAGGCCGAAGTTTAGCACGATCATCGGAATATTGAGCACGAAGAACGCGCGGAACGTGCGATGATGCAGCCACCAGAGCACCGCTATCAGGATGAAGGCGGAAATGAAGAACGTTGTGCTTTCCCAGACGCTGAACATGTCGGTCGCACTCTTGGGCAGCACCAGGCTTAGGCCAAGCTGCGCAAGGCAAAAGCCGATGACGATGTCGGAAAACGCCTCCAGGCGGTGGATGGTATGCTCCGCTTTATCAGGCGTCATGTTTGGCCAGGGGTAAAACGTATCGCTGAAAAGCAGGCTATTCTGGGAAGGTGCCGCCGAACATTGGCAGGCCGCTCGCTGATTCGGCAGCCGATGCTTCGTCTTCGATGACGTCCCAGTGCTCGGCCAAGAGGCCATTTTCGATGCGCACGACGTCGGCCGCAATCCAGTTCTTTGGTTGTCCGATTCCGGAAAAACGTCCGTGCAGGATAACGAGATCTCCTTCGGCGACGATCATGTCGTGCTCGTACCGCAGCGTCGGCGGGATGCTGCGGATGAGCTCGAAGAGACCTTCGCGGCCCGGTTTGATATGCATACTATGTTGAATGTACTCCGGTGACCAGAACCGCTCGGCGGCCTCGTAATCCCGCTTATTAAAAAGTGTATCAAAGGCTTCGAGGACGAGGGTCTTGTTTCGGTCTTCGCGCGAAGGCTCAGTCGTTAGCTCGATCGCGTCGACGCGGTCCGGATAAAAGGCAAGATGGTCCTTGATTGCATCGACCGCTTCGTGCGGTGCTTCATACGTCCACACCGCGTTGACTGCGCGGTCACCGCCGGGAATCACGCTGTAATAGCCGGCATCGCCCTTGTAGGGACAATAGGTTGCGTTTTCGGTGCGCGTGAGCAGGGTCATGTCGACGTCGTCGCGCGGAATATAGTACACAACGGGATAGTCGCTTTCGCGCAGCGCCAATGCGTTGCGCGAATCGGCGACGACCCGGCCGCCCGCCAAAACCCGCACACGCTCGGGAGCGCGCTCGATTGTTATCGGATGACCCGCGTTGGGAATCTTAACGGTTTTCATGCTGCCCCAATATTGGCGTACGTCCGTATTGGATGTCAAGACCGTTTTCGCCGGCCGAGCCGGGTAAGCACTGGATAGCGAAAACACGTGACAAGGTGGTCGTTTACCATGCCGACGGCTTGCATGTGCGCGTAACAAATCGTCGTCCCGAAGAACGTAAAGCCCAGCTTCTTCATCGCCTTGCTCATCGCGTCCGACACCGCCGTCGTCGCCGGAACTTGCGCGAGGCTGCGTCGATGGCCGTCGATCGGCTTGCCATCGACGAATTTCCACATAAATGCGTCGAGCGTCTCGCCGGTGGCTCGCAACGCGAGGTAAGCACGCGCATTTTGCACGGCCCCCTCGACCTTGCGCCGATTACGAATGATGGACTCGTCCCGTAACAACGACTCGACCTTACGGCGATCGAAGCGCGCGATCCGCTCCGGGTCAAAGCCGGCGAACGCCTTACGGTATGCCTCTCGCCGGCGCAAGATCGTCGACCAGCTCAATCCGGCCTGCGCGCCTTCAAGCAGCATGAACTCGAAGAGACGGCGATCGTCGTGAACCGGAGCGCCCCACTCGTCGTCATGATAGGTCAGCATCAGCGGATCGTTCCCGACCCACGAGCAGCGCACGAGATTGTCAGTCATCGCTTCTACGCGCTATTTCCGTTCGGGCACGGACAGACCTCGTCGCACCAAGCCGCCACCCGATCCCGGATTTGGTCGCGTAGGGCCCGAGTTAAGGCCGGATCGCGGTTTAGTCTGCCAAGTTTCGGACCGCACGCAGTGCCGCGCGCCCGAAGACGTTGG
>DATHOO010000056.1:0-19249 GCA_035484815.1 Candidatus Acidiferrales bacterium | reverse complement strand
CCGCTCGAAAAGGACCGGTAAACG
Organism: Candidatus Acidiferrales bacterium; assembly: GCA_035484815.1. Lineage (GTDB taxonomy): Bacteria > Vulcanimicrobiota > Vulcanimicrobiia > Vulcanimicrobiales > Vulcanimicrobiaceae > Cybelea. The sequence goes on along the minus strand of DATHOO010000056.1, from coordinate 19,225 downwards.
ACCTTCGTGCGGCGCGACGAGTTTTGCGAAATCGCTCGAACTTGCGTTTTGAGGTTGCGATGCGAACGATACCTGCAGCGCTTGAGTCAAGAGATAGAAGGCGCACTCTTCGCTCGGAGAGGTGGAGACGCGCCGGCCGTCGGCGCTGGGAATGGATTCGGATGCAATCGCAGCGGCGATCCGGGAGGCAACGCTCTTGACGTTCTGCGAGATCTTCGACCAGGCAGCGTCATTGGTGAGCGGCCGCACGACCACTAGTGCGAGGTACCTCGCGGCATCGAGCATCGTCGAGGCAAATAGCGTGTTTGCAATCCTGCCGTCATCGCCGGTGACTTTGAGCATCACCGAGCCGGCCGATAAGGGCACCGGCACTGCTGCGAGCATATCGAGTGCGCGCCGGCGGTCGATTTGACCGTTTGAGGTTGCGAAGTCGAGAAGGTCGCCCTCTTGGGCGAAGACCCCAAGCACCCAGCCCGCTCCGCGCGCGGGCTTCGTCAGCCGGGAAAGAAGTGACTCGATGCGGCTGCTATTCAAGCCGCGGCCTTCGTTGCATCTCCATCGCGAAGGCACTATCTTATCGTACGGTCGCCTGCCGGCACAACGCTCCTTGCGTAGTCATTTCTTACTACGGGTTAACCCGACATGCCATATTCTCCACAACGATTTACGGTTGAAAGAAGTTCCCGACCAAGCATTTCTCGCATTGGGACGACCTCAAAAAGGGTTGCCAGCATGCGGATAGACTCCACGACGACGTGCCGTTTAACGCTCCAATCGAGGTTCATTCCCGGAAAGAATGCCAATTCGGGGCATTCGCTGCCGTGCAGAAAGTCGAGTGGATGGAGGAGGATCGAAGGCTCCGTGCGCGAGAGCTTGCACGCGAGCAAAGCCGCACGAAAGTAGGCGAGCGCTGCGGACGGCGAGACCATCGCAAGGTAGACGACGTAACTGATGTGGATGGGAACCCGCAGCAGCGGAAACGTTGTGACCGGCATTTCGACGATCGATCCGTTTGAAAGCGCAATGGCGTGGCGGCGATTTGGTCGCAAGCCGTCGCTAAAGCTCCCAAACAGATCCTCACGCTCGCGCATCGCCTCCGGCCCGAGTTTGGAGCTGCGGAAATAGTAGGCGCGCGCGAGTGGCCCAATGAACGTCGGCAGCGACGACCCATCGTAGGCATATCCACGCCGGACGAGCGTCTCTAAAATCGTGGTCGATCGCGTGAAACCGGGTCCGCGAAAGCCTCGCGGACGATGACCGGTGACGTTCTCGATGCTCGCCTCGGCGCGGGCAAGCTCATCATCAATAGCCGTAGCACTGCGCCGGTGCATCCACGGCTCGTGATAATGCGAGTGATTGCCGATCTCGTGGCCGCGCCGGGCGATTTCGGCGAGGATGTCGGCGTGCATCGGCATTGCCGCGTCCTGGCCGACGATGAAAAAGGTGATTCGGAGGTTGAGCTGATCGAGAATCTCGAGTATGCGCGGAACGAGCAGATTGAGATACGACGGCATCGTCTGCCATGCCGGATCTCCATGCGTCTTCATGTACGACCATTGATTGTCCAGGTCGAGCGAGAGGGCGGCCTTCATGCGACCGCCGCGTCAGGCGAGCTCACCGGCTCTGCTAGGAGCTGCGCAGTCACCCGATTTGCCAGGCCGACGGTCTCGTTCACGTTAAGCGTTCCGTTGACGATATGCGCGCTGCTCGCGATGAAGAGGCCGCGCGTCGCGGTTCGCGTCGGCGGCAGCCGGTGCGAATAGTCGAGTGTTGGAATCGGAAAGACGTAGGGCACTCGCGAGACGCGGAACGCCCGCACGTCTTTTCGCGAGAACGTCGGGTGCATGCGCCCCAGGGCGCTCAAAAATAAGTCTTCGATGGCGCCATCCTCCAGTGCGAATGCGGGATCGTTTCCGGTAACGTATTTGGGAAGATAAACCAGCGCTTTTCCGCCGAGCTCGCTGCGATCGACCAGGGCCGTCATTTCGATGACGGCGGTAAACGGCACGCTCCCGTCGGCAATGTTCGTGATGTAGTACGGTGTGAGCGGAGCATCCAGGAGCAACGAAGCGCAGAGGATGCCCTGATACTCGACGCCCAGGCAAAGGGTGCGTTCCTGTGCAGTCAGCGTCGGGCATAAACGTGCCGCTAAGGGCGGCGCGAGCGTGACGATCGCCCGGTCGAAGCGATCCACCTTGGAGTCGCTGGCGATGGCGATGCCGTCCGCAAAGGGCTCTACTCGCTTGACCGGACACGAAGTACGGATCTCGACGCCGCGCCGCCGTAGCTCCCGCTCGAATCGCTGCAACGTTCGCTGGTAACCGCCTCGCACGTATCCAAAGAGCTCGCGCTTGCTGCCGGTTCGGCGCGCGGCGTACATCCGCGCGATGATCGCCCAGATAAAGGCTGCTGAGGCTCGCTCGGCGTTTGGTCCAAGCTTGGCCCGCAGCAGCGGCAGCCAGATTCGTTCGACTGTGTCGCGGCCGCAATGACGCGTGAGCCACTCGACTGCCGTTTCGCGTTCGAGTGGGCGCCAATCCGTGATCCGTGAGGCCTTCAGAATCGTGGTTCCCAAGCGGAACTTCTGTATCAGGGAGAGCGGCGGGAAGCGGAGGTAGTCGAGTGCGCCCGAGAACGGATTCATCGCGCCGTCGACGTAGAACCCCGTCTGCGCCGTCACCCAACGTAACTCATCTTCCAGGCCGAGTTCGCCCAATAGCGCGCGTAACGCGAGATCGCTGTAGAGCGTAACGTGATAGTGCCGGTCCCAGACGACGTCCCCCAACTGCCAGGGCGAGGCCAGACCGCCGCAGTCGGCGGCGGCCTCAAAGATCGTAACTTGATGTCCGGCTTTGACGAGATTCCAGGCCGTCGTCATTCCGAGCAGCCCGCCGCCGACGACGCCGAAGCGCATGGCTAGGCGGTCATCGGCTCGGCCATCGCCGAGCCGTCAATGGAATAACGGGCGTTACATATGACGCAGGACATGACCGCGGCACTCGGCACTGCCGCTACCAATTTTTCGCCGCAGGCGCAAGCGTATCCGACGATTCTGGCGGGGTTCCCGCAGACGATCGCGTGGTCGGGAACGTCATGCGTCACGACCGATCCCATACCGACCATGGCGAAACGGCCGATGGTCAGACCGGGACCGATCGTGGCCTGCGCGCCAATCGTCGCCCCTTCGCGAACCCGCGTCGGGAGCGTGCTTTCGTCGGGATCCGACGAGAGCAGGGTTTTCAAGTCGGGCGTGGTTGCGCGCGGGAAGCGATCGTTGGTAAAGACGACGCCGGCAGAGATCATGACTCCCGTCTCGATCGTGACGTCCGTACAGATGTAGACGAACGAGTTGATCTTGACGCGATCGCCGATAACGACGCCGTAGGCAATGTACGTCTTCCCGCCGATGATGCACTCTTCGCCGATTCGAGTCGAATGGCGAACGTGGACGTGGTCCCAAATGGCGGTATTACGGCCGATGGAGACACCCGGCTCGATTACCGCGGTTGGATGAGCCGCCACTAAGAGGCCTCGGCTTGAAGCGACGCGCGACCGGCGATACGCTCCCACCGAGCATACTCCAGGGCCGCGTAGGCAGCTTGTACGACCTCGACTGAGGCCAAGGCGTCGATCGGGGTGATCAGCAGCCGTTCGTTACCGGTTATCGCGCCGCAGAAGTTCGCGAGTTGGTCGCGGAAGGCTTGGATCTTGTCGTATCCCGCGCCGAAGGTTTGCCATTCGGATTCGCCGCGCCGGCGCAACCGCGATTCTTTCCAGCCGACGAGAATCGTGCCTCGGCTTCCGTAGAGGCGTACGAAGGTGTCCATCTCCTTGTCGATGCTCCATGAGAGATCTGCGGAGCCAATCACGTCTTGTTCGTTGTGAACCAGCAACCGCACCGTGTCTTCCACGGAGAGACCTTGCATGCGGCGCCCTTCCACGACCCGTACGTCGCAGAGATTCCCAAGGAAATACCGAAGAATGTCGACTGAGTGCGTTCCGTTGTCGATGAGCACTCCGCCGCCGCTGATCGTGGCGTCTGAGTTCCATCGGCTGCTCATGTCGACGTGCGACGTAAATGCGTTTTCGACGAACACGAGGTCGCCGATCACGCCCTCCATCACGAGCTCGCGAGCCCGGCGAACGTCGCTAGCGTAGCGGAACTTTGAGGCCATCGTGAGCAAGGCCCCATGGCGCCTCGCGCATTCCAGCATCCGACGCGCTTGCACGGAGCTGATCGCCAGCGGCTTTTCGCACAACACGTGCTTGCCGCTCTGCAAAAGGGCGCAGGCGACGGCTTCGTGCGTTGCGGGAGGCGTGCAAACGACGGCCGCATCAAACTGCGCGTGGCGCAAGAGCTCGTGGACCGAGGAGTAGGCTGCGCAGCCATTCCGCTGCGCGAAGGCCTTTGCCGCGATTTCGTTGGTGTCGGTCGCGGCCACGATCGTGGCCTCGTTCAGCGAGGTGAAGGCCGTTTCGTAGGCGCGAGCGATCGCGCCGGTACCGATTACTGCAAAGCGCAACATGTTCATGATGCCCGCTTCAGGCCGACGCTCGCGACCGCAGATATGAGGGCGTCGCCGACGTAGTCGACGTCATCCTCGTTGTAACGGTCGTTCCACGGCACGACGAGTAGCCGCTCCAGGCCCTCGACGGTGCCGGGATAGCGTTCGAGCCGGTAGTCGAGCGCTTCCGGAGTTGCCAGCGTGAAGGGAAAACCGCTGGTCCCGAACGTCTTGCGCTTCTGGAAAATGTCGCACATGAACGCCGGCTTCACGATGTAACGTGGAGCGCTTACGATCCCGCGTTCGCGCAGCAGCTTCGCTACTTCGACGACGGCGTCGACCGGAAGCGGCTCGGCCAAGCGGACGCAGTACTTCCAATAGCTGTGCAGCGCGCCTTCGCGTACGACGGGCGTCACGAGACCCTCGACCGTGCTCAGCCGTGCGTTCAAGAGCTCGGCGAGCATCCGCCGGCGGGCGACGGCCGTCGGTAGTTTGTCGAGTTGCGCGCAGGCGACGCTGCCGCAGAGTTCCGATATGCGGTAGTTTAAGGCGAGGAAATAGTGATCCGGATTGGGATCGCCGTAGCCCCAGGCCTTATTGATAAAAAGGTAGATGCGGCGCGCGAGGTCGTCGTCGTTGGTGACGACCAGACCGCCCTCGCCGGTGGTGATGTGTTTTCCTTGTTGCAAGCTGAAGCAGCCGATCTTGCCGACCGTTCCAACGAAGTTACCGTCGCTTGCCGCTAGAAACGCCTGCGCACAATCTTCGATCACCGGGATTCCCGCCGCATTGGCGACCGCCACGATTCCGTCTATGTCACAAGGATTGCCGAAGAGGTGCGTGACGATAATCGCCTTCGTGCGAGAGCTGATTCGTTCGGCGATACTCGCTGGGGTCACGTTGCACGTCAAGGGGTCGACATCGGCGAACACCGGGATGGCGCCCTGGTAGAGGATCGGCGTCAGCGCTCCCATGTCGGTGATCGGAGTCGTGATGATCTCGTCACCTGGATTCGGGTCGATCGCGGCGATCGCGCAATGGATCGCGGCGGTCCCCGAGGCGCAGGCGAACGCGTGTTTCACGCCGAGCATCGACGCAAACCGCGACTCGAGTTGAGCAACGAAGGTGCCTTTCGTGCTCGTCAGGGTGCCGCTGCGCAGGGCCGCGGAGACCGCGGCGATCTCTTCAGCGCCGAGCGTCCTGCCCGACGCATCCTGATCGGATGGAAGCGTTCTAGACCGAGCGGCTGGGAACGTTATAGCCATTGTTTACTCCGTTTGGGTGATGGCGGTGATAAAGGCGGCGTCCGAAAAATGCGGCGAGCTGCCCGCTGAAAAGGGCGAGGCTCGAGTATTGCACCACGACGACGGTCGTCGTGCCGATTGCGAGCGTCGGACCATTCACGCGCAAGATGAGAAGGGTTGCCACCGATAGCGGCAGCAGTCCGGGAAAGAGTCCGGGCAGGGCAAGCCATAGCGCCGGACGGTAGCGGCACGCCATAAGGCACGTAGCCCCGATGCGGCGGATCGCGCTCAGCGGGCGGAAACGTCCCCCTGCCTCGCGCCGCTCTTCGCTCCAGGAAAGCGTTGCGGGCAACTCGACGACACGCATCTGCTTGCGCAGCCCATCGAGCAGCATCTCTGCGACCGAATCCATGCCATTGCTCGCGAACGTTAGCCGGCGCAGCGCTTCCACTCGATAAGCGCGCACCATACACGTGAGCGTCGCGAACCGGCCGCAGGTCGCCAGCGATAGCAGCCGGTTTGCTTCCCGGCTCAAAATGCGCCGCACCAGCGGCACGTTGGTCACGCTGCCGCCATGCGCGTAGGCGGATGCCAGAGCGATGTCCGCACCTTCGCGTTCGAGCTGTTCGATCAGCTCCATTGCGGTCGCGGGCGTGTAGCTCAAGTCGGCGTCTAAGACCACCGCGATATCCGAATCGATCGCGGCAAATGCGGTGCGAAGCGCAGCACCCAGGCCGCGGTTGCGATCGTGCTGCAAGACGCGAACGTCGCTGCGCCTGCCGGCGAAGCTTGAAGCGACGGCGTAGGTTTCGTCGCGGCTTCCGTCGTCGACGATCAAATAGTTGAAATCGTAACCGCCGCCGCGATGCTTTGAAAAGTAATCCGCGATGGTGACGAGCGCGCCGGCGAACGTCTCGCCTTCGTTATACGCGGGAACGACGACCGTGACGCGCGTCATGCCAAGCCCGCCGTCAGGGCGGCATTGGTCTTTGCGAAATAGCCGTAGTAATCACCGGTGGCTGAGGCATCGCGGTTGACGACAACGCCCAGGATGTTCTCGACGCCGATCAGGCCCATCTGCGCGATCGCTCGCTGCGTGTCGCGCTCGTTGCCGCGATCCGCGCTGACGACGATCAGCGAACCGTCCACTTCGGCGGCGATGAGCAACGCATCCGAGACCGCCGTGAGCGCGGGCGCGTCGACGATGACCATCGCGTATTCCTGGGCGGCACGCTCCAGCAGCTCTTCAAAGGTAGTCTGGAGCAGCGCGATTGGATTGGTCTCGTTGCCATGGCTCGTCAGAACGTCGAGGCCGGCGGCGAGGTTCTGGACGGCGCCGTGGAGCGGAGTCTCGCCATGGAGGACCTCATTGAGCCCCACGTCGTTCGAGCAGCCGGCCTTTTCGTGCAGCGTGGGCTGCCGCAGATCCGCATCGATGAGCAGAATGCCCGGTTGTAGCGCCGCTAAGCTCTTTGCGAGGTTGTAAGCGATCGTCGACTTCCCCTCGCCGCGCCGCGCGCTCAAGATGGCAAGCGACTTGAGCGGGCGCTTATTTCGTAGTTTAAGGGTGACGCATAAGTGGAGGAAGGCTTCCAGCGTCAACGACTGGATCCACGGAAGCATCTTCGGATTGGTCGTGGTCAAGGGCGGGATGCGCGCGATCACGGGCAGTCCTAAGAGCGTGGCAAAGTCGCGGTCCGTCGTACGACGGTCGATTAGATCGAGAGCGTAGATGACCGCCAGACCGAGAAGCAAACCAACCACGACCGCGATCCCAAGATTCGTTCGGAGATTCGGGCTCTTGGTGGCGGCGTCGGCGGATGCCGACTGCACGACGATGATGTCGCTGATCGCGGTGCTCTTGGCAACGAGCGCATCGTTGTACTTCTGTTGGAGGGCATTGTAAACGTTCGCCGCCCGCTTCGCCTCTTCTTGAACCGAGCCAAAGAGAATGGCTTGCTGCGGCAGCGCCTTCATGGTTGGGCGGTAGGCCTTGCGCTGGGCGGTAAGCGCACGCAGTTCTCCCTGATCCCCCTGAATGCGCGCGCGGTAGGTCGACGCTTGGGATTGCAACGACTGATACAAAGGATTCGGCGCGACCGTCGTTTGGCTTACGACCGCCGAGGGCTGCCCCGCAAGCTCCGCCAACAAGGCGGCGCGTTGCTGGCGCAGCGCGATAACCGTGGGGTGGGCCGGGGTGTACTTTTGCTCCGCGGCGGAGAGTTGGGTTTCGACGTCCGACAGTTTCGTGCGCAGATCGTTGCTGACGGGGTTCGCGGCCACGTCTTTTGCGCTGTCGACGGTGCTCGAGAGCGTCGCCAACTGGCTGTTGACGCTATCGAGCAGCGCCGTCGCCTCGTTTTGGTCGACCGTGAGCTGGTCGATATGCTGAGTGATGGAATCCATGCGAGCGCCAAGGTCCTGCTCGTGAGCGGTCGCATCGAGGTAACCGTGTGCTGATTGGAACTGCGCCAGCCGGGTTTGCGCCGACTGCATCTTTGACCGTGCGTTCGGGAGCTCGCGCGAGAGGAATCCAAGCGCGGCAACGGCCTCGGATCGCACGAAATCGCGTTCTTGATCGACGAACGCATTGGCGAAGGCATTGGCAATGTCGGCCGAGCGGTTGGGATCCCGCCACTTCACGCTGAGATTGAGCAGCGACGTGTTGACGATCGGCTTGACGCTCACGCGCCCGAGCAGGCCGCCCGGCGTCGTCTGAAGGTTTAACTGCTGGATAACTCTTGACGCGATGTCGTCCTGCTGCGCCAGCTCGGCCAAGGTTTCGGCCGATTGGGCGCCACTCTGTAACACGAGGGCGTTCAGGACGGGCAGCGCGGTGTCGTTGTCGGCTGGAGCGATATCGCTCCCCGGCCGGCCCACCAGCAGGCGCACCGAGGTCGTATACGTCTTGGGCGTAAGCAGAGTAACCAGGCCGGCGAGCACGATGAACCCTCCCGCGATCGCGAGCAAAATGCGCCACCGCTTACGGATCGCGCCGAGAAGGCGGTCGAGATCATGAGCTTCGCTGGGCTGCCCTTGCGGAGCAGCGTTATACGCGAGGTTTGCGTCGCCGGTATACGGCGCTATCTGTGACATTGCGCTACGCTGAATATCGTACGCGCTGGGAGCATCAGATGATAAGGACAGCAATGCTCAAGCGGTGGGACGACGCCCGTCACCTAGGCCGGGACTAAGGACTCTCCGATTTGCGGTGTGCGCGCGCCTATCATTGAGTCAGCCATGACGGCGCGCATTTTCGAGCGCCCTACGTCGCTCAAAAAAACAAACGTACGCCTCGTACCCAAGGCCTATCCGATTCGCTGGACCATCACTTTGATGGCGGCGGACGTCTTGCTGTTCCTCGTGGCCTCCGGTTTGGGTGCGCTCATCGGCTTTCACCATTGGAGGTCGCCGCGAATCCTGGGGCACTTGCTGGTGGCCGACGGGCTCTCCGTCGCGCTATGGGTGCTGATCTTCGATCGGCTGGGCCTCTACCGCCGCACGTTTGCACTTTCGATGAAGGACGAGCTCTACTATACCGTTGCCGCATTGATTCTGGGCACGATCCCGCAGCTCGTGCTCTTTACGATCTACCCCGGCATCTCGACGTCGCGCATCGCATTGCTTTACTCGCTGCTCTTTTCGATCGTTCTCGTCGGCACGTCTCGCGCGATTTTTCATCACCTGCGGCAAAGCCGGCGTTTTAAAGGAAGCAGGAGAATTAGCGTCGTGGGGACGTCGGAACGGGTAACCAGTGTCCTGGAGAGCCTGGAACTCGGCGACGATTCTCAAGCTCAAATGATCGTCATCGACGATATCGCCGAAACGCTCGGACAGATCGATTTGACCCGCGACGCGGACTTAAGGCGCATCGAATGGTTCGATCACGCACGCGCGTGGGGATGTGATTCGCTGATGTTAACGGAGATGATCCCGCCCCACGTCCTCTGCCATATTCTCGAAGCCGCGGCTCGCGAGCACATCCAACTCTGCTTCGCGCCGCCGAGCGTCACCCGCTACGCTTACGATCTTTCGCTGCAGACCGACGGGCGCCAGGTTCTTATCGTTCCCTCGCGCCTGCGCGCCTGCACGCCGCGCGCGCAGCTGCTCAAACGGATGATCGACGTGGTGCTTGCATCCGTCGCGCTTGCGATCTTTGCTCCCGTCATCCTCATCGCCGCCATCGCCGTTTACCTGGATTCCGGATGGCCGGTCCTCTTCAGGCAGGAGCGCGTCGGCGTCGGCGGGCGTCCCTTCTCCATTTTAAAGCTTCGTTCGATGCGCCTCGATGCCGAAAGCGACGGCGGCGCGCGCTGGGCAACGGCCGACGATCCCCGTAAGACGCGCGTGGGAGCAATCATCCGGCGCCTCAGCATCGACGAGCTGCCGCAGCTCTTCAACGTTTTGCGCGGCGAGATGTCGCTGGTCGGCCCGCGTCCCGAACGCCCAATCTTCGTCGATCTCTTCCGTGGCACGCTCCCTCGCTACGATGAGCGCCACCTCGTGCGTCCGGGCATTACGGGCTGGTCGCAGGTGCACATGAAGCGCACGCTGGAGACCTCCGCGGTCAGCGAGAAGCTCGAGTACGACCTTCAGTACGTCGAGAATTGGTCGCCGTTTCTCGATGTGGCCGTGCTCTTTCAGACGGCCTGCGAGTTCCTCTTTCACCGGGCCGCATGAGAAGCAAGTTGCGCGTTCTTCACATCCTCCCGTCGGTTCGGGGCTACGGCGCCGAGCGGATCATCGTGGAACTGCTCAAGCATTTGCCGTCAGCCGACGTTGAAGCCTCGCTGTTAACGATCTACGAGCCGCCGCAAAGCGCTCGCGAGGCGCTGCCGTTCAGCGTTTTTGACGCGGGGCGTAAAGACCGGCGCGATCGGCTCTTCGTCTGCCGGCTCATCCGCGAGATACGGCGGTGCAAGCCCGACGTCGTCCACACGCATACGCACGTCGGCAAATACTGGGGCCGGGTAGCGGCACTCCTCGCCGGCGCCAAGCTCATCGTCCATACCGAACACAATCCCTGCGATTTCAGGCGAACGCCGCTCGAGCGGGTCGCCGACTGGATACTCCATCGCGTGACCGCGCGCGTCATCACGTTTTTCCGCGAACAGGGTACCGCGCTCATCGAGCGCGAGAGCCTTCCGCGGCAAAAGCTCGTGCTGATTCCCAACGGCCTGGCCCTGCCGCAACCCACCGAAGACCGGGCGTCCGCGCGGGCGCGACTTGGGCTCGAGCCCGATCAGTTCGCCATCATGACCGTCGGCCGGATGGAGTTCCAGAAGAACCACATCCTTGCATTGCGCGCGTTTGCGTTGCTTCCGGAGAGCGTTCGCCGGCGAACGGTGCTCTTTTTCGCCGGCTCCGGTAAAGAAGAAGTGGTGCTGCGCGGCCTCGCGCTTGCGTTGCACATCGGCGAACAGGTTCGATTTCTGGGATACCGCAACGACGTGACGGAGCTGATGGCCGGCGTCGATCTGCTGCTCATGACCTCATGGTTCGAAGGCATGCCGTTGACATTGCTCGAGGCAATGCTGGCCGGCATTCCGATCGTCAGCACGCCGTGGCTGGGTTCGCGCAACATGCTCGCCGACGGGCGATACGGTTTTCTCACGCCCAGCTTCGAGCCGGTCCACGTCGCGGCGCAGATCGAACGGATCGTCGCTCACCCCATCATGCGCCGTCAGATCGCCGAGCGGGCCCGCGCGCACGCGCTCGGCACGTACGACATCCGGCAAATGGCCGACGCGCATCGTCGCATGTACCTCGATCTGTGCAGGACGGCGTCGTGACGACTAAAGCACGCCGGCTCCTCGTCGTGACCTCGCGCTATCCATTCGGCAGCCAGGAGGCCTACCTATCTACGGAGCTCGCGGAGCTGCGGCGCCATCTCGATCGGATCGCGGTGATGCCGGTGCGGCCGGCGGAGTCGCCGGCGCAGCATAGCGTTCCGGGAGACGTCGAAGTTCTGAACTGGTCGTTGCTGAGCACCCACCTGCTGCAGCGCGCGACGCGAACGTTTCTGCGAAGACCGGTGCGAACGCTGCGGACCTTAGGACCGCTCATCGCCTCGCGTGACCCTGGCCGGGCGAAGAATCTGACCGTCGCGATCAAAGCGCTGGCGCTCGCCGATTGGGCGATCGAAAACGCCATCGACCATATCCATGCGTATTGGGCTTCGACGCCGGCAACGGTCGCGATGATTGCGGCGGAGGTGAGCGGCGTCGCGTGGAGTTGCACCGCGCACCGCTGGGACATTTACGAACGTAACGCCTTCGATGCGAAAGCAAAGAGCGTCTCGTTCGTGCGCACGATATCGACGCGGGGCACGACCGACCTTGCCCAACGCATGCCGGGCGCGGCCGGGCGTATCGTCGAGCTGCGCCTGGGCACGGCGGTGCCGCCTACCCCGATTTTCACCGGTGGGCGGCGCGAACCGTTCCGCATCATCTGTCCGGCGGCACTGGTGGCCGTCAAAGGGCACGACGAGCTTTTGCGCGCGCTCGCGCGCTTGCGCGCGTGGGGCGTCGAGGCGCAGTGTACGCTGGCCGGAGCCGGCCCCCGGCGCAGCGAGCTTGAAAACTTGGTAACGCAGCTTGGTTTGGGCGAGCTTGTTGAGTTTGCCGGATTTCTCCCGCAAGGGATGCTTCACGAGTGGTACCGCGCGGGGCGTTTTTCCGCCGTGGTTTTGGCAAGTCGCGCCGATGGCGAGCGTGCGATGGAGGGCATTCCATCGGCGCTCATCGAGGCGATGGCATTCGGCGTTCCGGTGATTGCGACCGATTCCGGCAGCGTCCCCGAGCTGCTCGACGACCGAGTCGGTCGTCTGGTGAAGACGGGCGATACGAACGCGCTCGCCTGCGCGCTACTCGACCTCTATCTCGATCCCGGCGCCGCGAAGGAGCGCGCTCGGCGCGCATATCTGCGCGTCGCGACGCAGTACGACGCGGCGACGCAGATGCAGAAACTCGCCGCGACTCTTAACAAAAGGAATACCGCATGAACGTTACGGTCATCGGCTTGGGCTACATCGGTTTGCCGACTGCCGCACTCCTCGCGCAAAGCGGCCATCGGGTCTACGGTTACGACGTCAACGCAAAGTTGCGCCACAGCTTGCAACGCGGCAGCGTTTCGCAGATGGAGCAACCGGTGAGGCAGGCAGTGCTCGACGCGCTGCACTCCAGCCGCTTCCACGTCGTCGATCGCATCCCCAACGCAGCAGCTTACATTATGTGCCTGCCGACGCCCAGCGTGGACGGAAGGCCCGACCTGCGCTATGTCGAGGCGGGTGCGCGCACGGTTGCCGAGGTGGCCGAGCCGGGTGCGATCATCGTCTTGGAGTCGACGGTCCCTCCCGGAGCGACCGAACGCATCGTCGAGCGCGCGCTCCGCGCCCAAAACAAATCGATCGACGACTTTCACGTGGCGCACTGCCCCGAGCGCGTCATTCCGGGCTCGATCATGCAGGAGTTGCGCGCAAACGCTCGCGTCGTGGGCGGACGGACGCCCCACGACGCGGAGATCGTTCGCGACCTCTACGCCTCGTTCTGCGACGGCGAGATCGCGCTGACGTCGATCGCGGTCGCCGAGTTCGTGAAAGTCGTCGAAAATACGTTCCGCGACGTGAACATCGCTTTCGCCAACGAGCTGGCGATTTTTGCCGAGGAGCTGGGCGTCGACGTTTGGGAGACGATCGCGCTAGCCAACAAGCATCCGCGCGTGAACATCCTGCAGCCGGGACCAGGCGTCGGCGGCCATTGCATCCCGGTCGATCCCAATTTCTTATCGAACGCCAATCCGGTCGTTACCGAGCTGATCCAAGCGGCTCGGCGCGTCAACGACCGAATGCCCTTCCGCATCGCGCGGCGCATCGCGGAGTTGGTGGATCACGCGCCCGGCAGCAAGATCGCGCTGTTGGGGGCCGCCTATAAAGCCGACGTCGACGACGCGCGCGAAAGCCCCGCATCGCGGATTGACGACTTGCTGCGCGAGCGCGGTTTTGAAACGGCCATATTCGACCCGAACGTCGAGCGCTACCATCGCTTGCTGTGCGGTTCGCTCGAGGAAGCGGTAACCGGCGCCGACGCGCTCGTGTTGGTTACGCCGCATACCGTATTTCGGCAGATCGACCCAGCCTTCGTAGCCTCGCGAATGCGCCGGGCTCGCCTCGTCGATACGCGCCAGTTTTTTGACGCAGCGCAATGGCAACAGCATGGATTCGAATGCTACGTGCTGGGCCGGCCGTCCCAAGCACGCCGGATCGCCGCGGTGGCATGACCGCGCTACGCCGCTTGGCCCTCGGCTTTCCGATAACGTGGTCGCACAAGCGATGCCATAGCCTTCACGGGTTGGAAAGTGCCGGCGCCGGGCCGTATTTCATCGAGTGGGATCCCGGAAGCGGTACCTACGGTGAAGATTGGAACGGCGCACCCTTTGACGATGACGGCGTCCTTTTAAGCGGACCTGCACGCGTCTATCACCCCATTCGCATCGCACAGTTTGCGCTGCACCGGTTCGACATCTGGTATGCCACGCGCAACGCGGCCGCTCGCGGCGATTTCCTTGCCCAAGCAAAATGGCTGCGCGACCGGCAACACGACGATGGCGTGGCCGGACTCTATCGCTTCGAGTTTCCGTGGAAAAAGTACGGCGCTGCCAGCGGCTGGAGTTCGGCGATGGCGCAAGGTGAGGCGATTTCCGTGCTTCTCCGGGCGCACTCACTGGACGCATCCTCGGGTTACGGCGATGCCGCCGAACGCGCCGCGCAACCGTTCTTTTCCGAGATTGCGCAAGGTGGCGTCGTCTGGCGCTCCGGCTCGGAGATGTTTCTCGAAGAGATCGCCAACGAACACGCGGCCCACGTGCTCAACGGCTGCATTTTCGCGCTCTGGGGCGTTTGGGAGCTGTGGAAGCGGACCGGAGATCCTGCACTCGCGCGGATCGTCGAGCCTTGCGTCGACACGCTGCGGCGCTGGCTGCCGCGCTTCGACACGGGGTGGTGGACGCTTTACAGCTTGTTGCTCTCCGCCGGCGACCAGCCGCATATCGCGACGCTCAAGTACCATCAGTTTCACATCGCACAAATGCACGTGCTCGGGCAGATGTTCTCCGAGCCGAAGTTTGAGGAGGCGGCCCAGCGTTGGGCCGCGTACGTGGGGCAGCGAACGAGCCGTTCGCGCGTCGTGGCGTCCACGCTGAGAAGTCTGCCGGAGCGGTTGAGCCGCCGCGACACGATTCTCGGCGGAGCGCACACGTGAAGACGCTCTTCATCACGCACTTCTACCCGCCCGAGCCGGCCGCGGGGGCGACCCGCGTCGCGTCGTTTGTCGAGGCGTTGGCCAATGCCGGGCACGAGGTGGATGTCGTCACGAGCTTTCCGTCGTTCCCCCGCGGGCGATTTTCGGAAGCCGGGCTTCCACTGCTGCGCATCGAAAAGGCCGGCCGCACGCGCACGCTGCGGCTCTTCTCGTTGCTGGTTCCGAATCTGCCGGGCAGCCGTCTCTTGCACTGGCTGAGCGCCGCGCTATCGGCTTCGCTCTACTCGATTTTCACCCGCAATAAATACGATGTGGTCGTGATCAGCTCGCCGCCGTTCACACTGGCCATTCCGGGGATGATTGCGGCCTGGCGCCATCGTGCAAAGCTGGTCGCCGACATCCGCGACGTCTTCCCAGACGTTGCTGTCGCGATGGGAGCGTGGAAGAAGGGAAGCCTTCAGGAACGTGCGGTGGAATGGCTGGTTCGCGCGCTCTACCGTCGTGCTGCGCTGGTCGTCGCGGTGACGCCGACGGCGCTTGCGCAGATCGCCGCACGCGGCGTGCCTGGGCCGCGCCTCGCACTGGCGCGCAATGCCGCCGAGCGTCTGCCGGAAGTTGCAGCCACAAACGGGCACGGCAACGGGTTCACCGCCATTTACGCCGGCAATCTCGGCTTAGCGACCGACGTTGACGTGCTCGTTGATGCCGCCGCGCTGGTTGTCTCCGAGAACATCACGATCGAAATCGTCGGCGACGGGGCGCAGCGCGTCCATCTCGGTGCGCGGCTTCAAACGGCGGGCACGCGCAACGTCGTGGTACGGGGCAGCCTTCCCCGCAGCGATGCGATGGCGCGCGTCGCGCAGGCCGACGTATCGATTGTTCCTCTGCGCAAGGGAATCGAGGACAGCGTTCCTACCAAGCTCTACGATTCGCTCGCCGTCGGCTGCCCAGTGATCGTTGCGGCCGGTGGTGAAGCGCAAAAGGAGGGAACGTCGCTTGGGGCGCTGTGTACGCCGCCGGGAGATGCCGCGGCGCTGGCGGCGGCGCTACGTCAGCTGGCCCGCCTCGATAAGGCCGCTTTGCGTAAGCTCGGCGAGTCGGGTAAAGCCGCGGTCTCGTCGCGCGCCGACCGAGCTTGCATCATGGACGAGGTCGTATCGCGGATTGCCGCGCTGCGCTGAACGCCTTTTGCGGCGTTGTGCAATAGCGCAACCATCGAGAAGACGAGCCACGCATATTTGTACGTGAAGAGATCGATCGTCAGCGAGACCGCGGCAATCCCCAGGAGCGCGGCTTCGAGCACGACGCGGTCATCGTAGAGGTCGTTGCCTCGGCCGATGCTGCGTAACGAGAGGAACTGGGCGACGAAGAAGCCCGCGACCAAGGCCAGCCCCACGGCGCCCAGCTCGACCATGTAGTGCATCACCAGATTGTGCGCGGGACTCTCCCAGCCAAACGGGTACGGTTGATGCACGGTCAAGTAGAACAAATCGTATGCGCCGGTGAAATTTCCGATGCCGTAGCCTTGGAGGAAGCGATGCTTTGCGGCCTCAATTGCCACGGCCCAGATCGACGTCCGTCCCGAGCCGCCGGTTTGCAGCACGGTTGAGAAACGCTGCCACAGCGAGCTCGGGGCGGCGCACGCGATGACGAGCATGCCGCAGAGGGCCATCAACACTTGAAACCGGTAGCGCGATCTCCATAAATAGTAACCGATGATGAGCAGCAGCCCGGTAACGCCTTCGCGCGAGCCGCTAAAAAATATCGCGAGAACGAGCACGGCCAAGCCGGCCATGCATGCGACCTTTGCCAGAATGCGCGCGCTTCGCAGACCCCACATCGTGACGATCGCAACCGGGAAGAGCAGAGCGTCCGCGAAATGGTTCGGATCGATCGAACTCTGGCCGGCTTGGACGATGAACCGGGCCGCGCTGTTTTGCGTGAGCGCCGGGTCGTTGTAGAACGCGTGAATGCCATAGAGCGCCGCACAAACGCCGCCCACGACGACCAGAAACAAGAGCCGGCGGAACTGCGACGGCGAGATCGGCATCATCGTGAGGCCCGCGTACAGCAACATCAGGCCGGCATAGGTCGGCATGATCTTCAAGGCGGCGGTTTGATCGATCGCCCAAAAGGCGCTGGCCAACATCCAGACCACGAGCACCAAGAGCACCAGCACCGGCGCGCCCGCGAGGGCCAAGCGGTGACGGCGGACGATCCAAACAAGCAGAAAGATCCCGCTCGCGATCCCGAGGAGCTTGGTGAGCGTTCCAAACGAGCCCGCGCTGAGCAGATTGTCGAACGGGATGAGCAGCACGTACAAGCCCAACGGAAAATCGAGCGGGCGTGACTGCGCGATGTAGAGGGCCAAAGGAGCGATTACCAGTGCGGCAAGCCCCACGCCGGCGGGGGTTACGCCGAAGACGAGCAGCGCAAGCGCGGCGATCGCCGCCAGCGATGCCGCTGCGGCCAGCACCAGCTGCGGCAGTGCGCGCGGTCCTCTCACGATCTCCATGGGTCTTGAGAATTATATTAGACCAGCACAGGCGTAGCGAGAAGCGAAGGTCTCAGGAGGGCGGGGCCTTTGCCCCTCACGCCGGGCGAAGAGCGATAGTATGCTGGCACCGCATGCCCCTCCATGGTTTCTGGCAATGGCAGCTCATCTTAGCGATGGGGCTGAACTGCGTCGTCCAAGCACTGGCGATCGCGGCGTACGCGGCTCGTTTGGCCGGGGCCCGCTCGGGAAGGGTCGCGACGGCGATTTCGCTCTTCAATATCTTTGCAACGAGCAGCCGGTTCGCGCAGATGTTCTACACGCCGATGCTCGGCGCGCTCTCCGATCGTGCCACGCTCACGTCGCTCGGTAGCTACGAGTGGCAGTTGCGCATGGTCGTTCTCGCGGGGACGCTGGGCGCCGTGATCGGAACGCTCGCGATTCCGACCTTCGTGATGCTCTACCTGCGTGCAATTCGCTCGCTGGAGCGAAACGGCAGCGTACCAAAAGCGGCGCTGGGGCTTATACGCCCCGCCACGATCGCAGCGGTCTTTGGTGAAGTAAAGCTGACCATGGCGACGCGCATTACCGATCTGCCATTTCGCCGCGTGCCGAAGGATATTCTCATTCTCAACGTGCTCGTTACGGCGGTCTACGGAATCGGCATCGTTGCCGCCGCCTATGCTAGCGTGCTCTATCCCCAAGGAGCGCGAACCGCCGTCTTATCGAGCGGCTTGGTGAACGGTTTCGCGACCATTGCGTACAGCATCGTCGTCGATCCCGCTTCTGCCATGATCACCGACCGCGCCGTGCGCGGCGAGCGTTCGATCCAAGACGTACGGGCGTTGGTCGCCGGCTTGGCGCTCACCGCAGTCTTGGGGTTAGCGCTCTCGCAGCTTCTCCTGGTTCCCGGCGCCGCGTTGATCGAGTTTTGCGCCCGCTTCATCACCGGCCACTAGCATAACGCCAAGAGAGGAATACTACCGACCAGGAATGCGCGCGATCTTGCCGAGCGAGAGCACTTCGAAGTCCGAAATGTGAATGGAGGCAAGCGCCTTCAAGTCGCTGCCGTCCCATTTACTTGCGCCGGTGAGCGGAGCGGCGTTGTAAAGTTCGTTCGTACGCGCCGTATCGGCCAAGTAGATGCCGTACGTTTTCATCGCGCGGACGATGGCGGCGCTCTGTGGCCCAAATCGCGACGTGTCGAACGATGCGCGCAAGCGCAGCCGGGCACCGTACGGCAGTTGACGCATTCCCTTCCCTTTAAAAGGGATGCCGTCGGTGTCGCTGGCGGGGCGAACAAAGCTCCACTGCGCGACGGTGCCCGCCGGCGCGGCCCAGTTCAGCGCATGCCGAATCGAACCGGATGCCACTTCTTCCCAGCGAACCATTCCGGCGTAGAGCGAAAGGCCCGACGCCATCGCGGAGGGTCTTCCGGGTTCGAGCGGGAGAAATGGAAGGCGCAGATTCCAGTGGGCCCCGCTGTATGCCGAGAGCGTGCCGTCGACAAAACTCGTCTGGTAGCTCTCGTAGAGATCGCAGGTTTGTGTCTGCACGACGATGGCATGTGCATCGCCAAGCGGCTCGATCCGAAAGTCGGGGCTCCACGGGAAGGCCGCCTCGAAGGCGTGGTAGGCGACTTTCGGGCGGACGCGATGGGTCGGCGTGGCCGGTCCCGCGAGGTTAATGAACTCGACCGGATCGTCCGCGATCCAAAATCCCGAT
>DATHOO010000055.1:0-13340 GCA_035484815.1 Candidatus Acidiferrales bacterium | reverse complement strand
TGTCGCTCAACCCGATGGAGTGATCGTCAGCCGCTAAAGCTTCCCGCTTCCGTCTTCTCGCGATCGAGAGCGCAGGTATTGGAGTTATCATGCTTCGACGATTCTCGATCCGGATTCCAAGGCAATCGCGTCAGTGCTCCGGTACTGGCGTCGATCGTATAGGCCGAAACGCTGCCCGGACCTGATGTATAAGACTCGTTTGTCACATAGGCAAACTTGCCCGTTGGATCAACTAGCACTGAATCGGGCCCCGGGCCGGTTGCGAACGGCGACCCGGTCACGGGTTTCAGCGCACCGCTCGTCGGGTTGATCGTAAAGGCGAAAACCTTGTTCGTGCTATAGTCTGTTGCATAAGTGAACTTGCCGGCAGGATCGATCCCGATGCCCCAGGTATCGGCGCCTACCGTGAACGGCGAACCCGGCACCGCTTTCAGCGCGCCGCTCGTCTTCATAGCGAAACCGCCAACATCGCCTGAATAATAAGCGGTTACGTAATGAATTTACCCTTCGGGTCGATCACGGGAATATTCACCCCTGCGCCCAGACCGCCAACTGATCCTAATGACTTCAGTGCGCCGGTGGTAAGGTTGATCGTGTAAGCGTCAATTGTGTTAGAGTCAAAGTTGGCTACGTAGGCGTACTCGAGGCCACCGGAGTCGGGCTTGTTTTGCGCTCGGCGCTCTCGCGAACCCAGTGGTGCACCGGGCGCCGGAAATGACGCCGACAGGCCGCTGTTGCTTCCGCCGCACGCGGCAAAGAGCGGCGCGCTCAAGCATGCGCCGATGAGAATGCTTGTTGAAGTGCGCACGGTCTAACCCGCTTTCTTGAGGTGTTAGGCCAGCCGCAAGCCGCCACATAAGCCAAGGGACGTACCTGGGCGCACCTCAGACCCTCAGAATGCTCTTGCCTGCTCCTTTTGTCAACTAGCGCCTGGCGCTAAGAGTTTTCCCTCGGTCTCATACACGCAATAAGGGCCTGCCAGTCGGGACAGCGTGGCAAAACTGCTCGAGGAGGATATCCACGCGGCCGTTAGCTTCAGAATGCTTCGATGCCGTGTGGCGTGCCCCAGCCGTCAGGGTACGAGAAGCGCCCACCGTACACGCACGAACTGTAACATTCGACCTTGTAAAGATGCTTCTGATGCTTCTTGCTCCAGAACGTACGGCCGCCGTCTTGCGTTCTTGCGTTCCCTGCGAGTCCGAATACACCGGATATAAGTGCGGTTGGTAAGTTGTTGCCGCTTACGTTTAACCAGCCGGCGTCACTCCCCAGACCGTCATAGCTGTCAAAAATGACGATGGAGTTAGCTACGATCGAGACGTCATTGGAGACGCGTCCAGAGCACCCCGTTGTGGTTTGCCAGCTCGGTTTTGGAACGTCGCTAAAGCAACCCCCGCCGATACGCTTCCAAATCGTCTCAGTCCAGCCGCGTTTTCCACCACCGCCCTGCGTTAGATACGTCCCACCAACCGCCACGACGGTGTCGAAGTCGGCTGGAAAGGCTTCGTCAGGCTGCGGCACCGCACCCAGCCCGACATACGTGACCCCGTTCGCGTCGAAGTAGGATTTGTCAACGCAGCCGTAGCCAATACACGCCCAATCGTTGCTCACGATGTGGGCGCCGAGCGAAACGGCAGTCTTCGCTGCGGTTTGAAGGTCGCTTTGATCCTCGCCATTTGCTTCGATCAGATCGATCGTGCAGTTCGGACAAACTGCGGCGACCATCTCAACATCGCCGTCAATGAAGACCCCGAGGGGTTTGCGCGCCGGCGGATAATTTTTTCTCTCACCATACTCGTTAAACTTGTAGAGCTTCCCGCTCGGCAGCTGGAACTCGGAACGATATTCCGCTTGATCTGAGGCGACGCTAGGGTTGTCGCATACCTCCACGAGCGCCACGATTTGGCGGTGGCCGTTGCTCATCGAGGGCAGATCGTATGCGGCCTGAAGATTCGCAGGCGTCAGGCCACGCGGAAACGCCCGGTGTCTTTTGTCGCCGGGCCGGACAGTGAGCCACGGGCTAAGCATATTACCGTGGCCAGTGCACACATCGTACGAATCGCGCTTGGCGCTCTGCTGCGACATGCTCGGCACACCGATTGACGTCTGCGGTCCACCGCACCCCGCGAGCAATGCCGAAGCTGCGCCAAAGCTAAGCGCATAGCCGAATGTCGGAATCTTCATAGCCGCTCCCCTTCGCCGCGCTCGGCGGCGGCGGTCCTATTAAGCTCGCGATTCTCATGTGTTGCCTTCTGAAGCTTGAACGGATCAGCGGCTGAGTACGTTCGCTTCGACCGCCGGCGTATCCCAGCATTATCGGCTAGGCGATTCGCGTTCAAGGCGACAGCGAGAACACGGTGCCGTAGTCGTTTGTGCCGCCACCCGCTGTCGTGCCGTACAGTACACCGTTTACTTCGATGACACCGTTGTATGGCGCTGCGCCATCGCTGCCTCCTTTAAAACGGTAGAGAACCTGCTCTTTGCCTGATGCGATATCAAATTTGAAAACGGTGCCGCATCCAACGTAATCGGAGCGGCAGCTCAAATCTCCGCCACTAAGCGTCGTGCCGTAGAGCGTGCCGTTCGCGTACGCCAGAAGGCTGTTCGGGCTCAGGCCGTCTCTGCCACCCCGAAAGCGATGGAGAACCGTCTCGCGGCCTGATGCAATATCAAACTTAAAGAGCGTGTCGCATCCGTGGAATCCGTCGCACCCGTAGCTCGCGCTATGTGCCGTCGTGCCGTAGAGCGTGCCGTTGACGTCGATTAGGTTGTTCGGTCGCCCACCGTCACTTTGCCCTTTAAACCGATAGACGACGTGGTATCCGTCGCCCGACGGATTCATCCTAAAGATCGTCCCGCAACCAACCAAACCGCTCACACCGGCGCAGACTTCCGAGCCGCCGAGGACGGTCGTGCCGTATAACGTCCCGTTCACATTTATCATACCGTCTGGGAAAAAGCCCTTTTTGAAGTCGGTGCCTTCGGCACCGGGGAAGCTATAGAGAACACGCACTTTACCTGAAGTGGGACTCACTTCATAAAGGGTGCCGCAGCCGGGTATGGGAGTGCGGGACCCTTCGCCCGTCCCCAGCCTGCAATACTTTCCGGTGCCGCCCTCTCCGGTGGCTCCGTAAAACCTGCCGTTTACGTCGAGAAGCGCGGTAGTCGGTTGAATACCGCCGGGCGCACGCGCAAAGCGATAGAGGATGTTGTATGGGCTGCCGGACGGATCCATCTTGAAGATCGTTCCGCAGCCGTTGATTACCGTTCTTGGGCAGTCAGTGGCCGGTTTGTGTTGGCCGTCGCGGCGGCTGAAGTTTCCGCCGTACGCCGTCGTTCCATAAAGCTCGCCGTTCGCGTAAGCAAGGTCCAATGGCCACACGCCGCCCTTACCGCTTTTGGGGTAACGGTGGAGAACGTTGTATCCCAAACCTGACGTTTCGATCGAAAAGATGGTCCCTGCCGTTGTCCCAAAGAGCGTGCCGTTCACGTCGAGCAGTGCGGCATAAGATCGAGAACCGTCCCTCCCGCCTTTGAACCGGTAGAGCACGTGTTCACCTGCCGAATTGCTTGGCGGCGGCGCCAACCTTTGCGCTGAAACCGCTTGTCCGGTCAGGCCCTGCAATCCGCCGCAACCGGATAGCAGCGCCGCAGCTCCGCCGATGCCTAAAGTGCGGCGAGCAAAATCTGGAATCCTCATCGCATCTACTCCTGCTGGGAAATGCCAAAATGCGCCCTGTCAACGCTTAGGCCGGGCGCTTGGACTCCATCGTACCAACCGAGCTGCAGTCACTAAAGGGTCTCTTGGGCTACGGTCCCGGGCCACTTCACCCAGCGGCGGCCTCGCGCGCACCGCCTTAGACCTTCACGCTATCAGCGAGACTTGGCCATTGCCAAGCCGGTAAAATCCTCCTACGACCAGGACGTGTCCGGACTTCACGCCTTCGGCAATGACCGGTGGGCTCGCTTTAAGCCGCGCGACGCCGGCTCGCACATTCGCTTCAATGGCAGCGTCCATCGTGCCGCGTCGTCGTACGACGTCGGTAATGGCCGGCGCTATGAGGTGTTCGAGCGACGAGAGATGCGGAGGTAACGGCGTCTTCGTTTTGATCGCCTCGTAGACCGCCGTGACCGCTCCGCAGCTTTGATGGCCGAGCACCATTACGAGTGTCGTTCCGAGATGTTCGATCGCGTACTCAAACGAAGCGATGACGTCGTCGTCCGGATAGTTTCCCGCGACTCTGGCGACGAACAGATCTCCGAGCCCTTGCGCGAAGACAAGGTTGGGAATCACTCTTGAGTCTGCACACGAGAGGATCGCCGCAAACGGCGCCTGACTCGAGACCAGCATTTCGCGCTTCTCCGCAAAACCGCTGAGCGTCGGGGCCTCGTTGTCAACAAATCGCTTGTTTCCCGCCATGAGTCGCTCGAGGAATTGCTGCGGCGACGTTTTGCTGCCGCCCGGCGGCGAGGTGCGTCCCAACAGCGGCGTTCCTGCGGTCAGCGCTGCGGCCGTCCCGGCCAAGAAACTGCCGCGCTTAAGTATCATACGTAACGGATTCGGCTCAGACATCGGTTCGGCCTCGCGAGCGCAGCGGACGAAAAGAACAAAGGGATTTATAAAGTGCGTTTTGGGGAAGCTGCGAAGGTTTGTGTCAAAACGCGGTCGTCGCTGTACGTTAGATTTTGTATGAGAAGACCGTGCCCTCGTTCGCAGTTCCGCCCGCGGAGGTCGTTCCGTAGAGGAAGTTGCCGTAAAAGCCTCCGTAAAACGTGAGAGGAGCCTCGGGGTACGCACCGCCGTCGCCGCACGTAAAGGAATAGAGTGAGGTGTACTTGCTGGATCGTATGTCAACCGAGAAGATGGTGCCGCATCCTCCACTTCCACCGCTCTTCGTGACCCCGTACCCCGAGGCCAGGGGCCCCAAGGCCAGGGGCCCTTGCGGAAACGCGCCGTCACCGCTGCCGCCGGTAAACGTATGCAGAGTAGTCTTGGTGTAGGTCGATCCGTTCAGTTTCAGTACGTAGAGCGTGCCGTATCCCGACGAGCCGCCCTTAACCGTCGTGCCAAAAAGCACTACTTTCGGGGCTGAGTACCCGTCCGCAACGACGCCGGTGGGTGTGACCCCGTCACTGGAACTCTTGAACGTGTAGAGCGTGGTAAGCCCGTGCCCGGGGGCGAATGCGTAGACCGTGCCCGAGGCGCTCTTTGAGCCGGCAGTCGTGCCGTAATAGGGGCTACAGCAAAAAACAGTGGTCGTAAGGACGGAGTTCGGATGCTCGCCGTCGCTCTTGCCGCTAAACGAGTAGAGGAGTTTCGGCACGAGCTTCTCCTTCTGGTCCGTAGTTCTGATGGCGACGATCGCGCCGCGGTTGTGACGGCCGCCCGCGAATGTGGTGGCGTAAGAGAGGCTCCCAGTCTCAGAAAGCACGCCAACCGACGGCGCGGCGCCGTTGTGGCCGTCCAACGAAAGCAAGGCCTGTACGGAAGCCCCGAGAAGTTCGACCACCGTGCCTTTGCCGTCGACACCGCCCTGTTGCGCCGTTCCAAGCGGGTCGCCGAAAAAACTACGAGAGGTGATCGCGCCAGTCGGGTTGCTGCCGGTTGTCGACGGCGTGTAGCTCAGCAGGACCTCCTCGGAAAAGCTCCCCATTCCAGTCGCATTTAGCTCATAGATAGTTCCGGCATCGTTCGTGCCTCCGGACGAAGTGTTGCCGTAGATTCTAGTGAAGACCGCGTCGATCGTACCAATGCTGTGGACGTCAACGCTGCCTTGCGGAATGGCGCCATCGGGCTGACCCTGGAAACTGTAGAGCGTTGTGAAGGTGCCGCTTGCAATGGCTCGCTCGACCCTGGCCGCCGGTGGCACATTCGCACCGGGGATTGCTTGCGGCGCTAGCGTTGAACAGCCGGAAACGGCGAGAGCAAAACCGGCTGAAAAAAAATCGGGGAGTCGCATCATTCTGCCTCTCTTTGTTTGGACTCTCGCTTCGAGTCTGGTCATAGATTGGGGTGATCGATCAGCAGGCGCAGAGCGCACGGCTCGTATGCACGTTCATGAGTGCCTCCTTAGGCAAGTAGAGAGAGATCTGCGTGTTTCGCGCGCGCGGCTAAGTCTTGCGATCCTAACTATTCTTCGTATGGATGGCGAAGGACGTTAGCGTGATTCGCCGCCTCGAACCACGGTTCCGTGATCACCTTTCTTCTTACGCTTGGTGATCTTACCGCGGTCTGGCGATTTCGAAGCGCTGCAGCCCTTTCCATGAGATGTCGACTAGTCCATCACCCGAGCGTTTGCCCGCGTGCATAGATACGTTGCTGGCGCTCTTTTCCGCGAACGATGAACCGCCCCCACCGCCGCCGCCGTAGTCGCCGCAGTCGATGGCGTCCCGCCGCCGGCGCCACCGGATCCCACGACAACGCGGTCTGCCAGTTGGTCGCCTCCCTGGCGGCTGGCGACGCTCTGCGCTACGGCGTACCCGAAAGGCCGATTGGCGAGGCCGTGTGTGCCTGTACTGCCCGCGTAAAAGGTCTCGAAGGCTTCTTCTACGCTTACTGATCTTTGGCGCGGTCGATCACGACGTCGAACAGACGCGACGTCCCCAGGTGGCTGTGGGTGAGGCGCGCACCGAGGACTCATACACTTAGTTACTACAGTTTTTTCGCACAGTCGCGGTTGTATATGGGCGCCGCCTGCTTGGTGCGCTACGCTGCTTCTAGGTCTCGAGCAACAAAGACAAAGGAGCAACTTTATGAGGTTCAATCTTAAACGGAGCGGATTGACCGCCGCGGCGGCGGCGCTCTCGGCGAGCATGGTCGCGTGTCACGGACAGTCACCCGGGTCGACGTATATGCCCACCGGCCCGACCGCGCTTTCGATTCCACAGACCGGTGCCGCCCTGCCGGCGCCGAACAAGAAACAGAAAAAAGTTGAGATCGTCTCGTCCTGCGGCCAGCACGTACACATCGTCATCGCCGGCATCGTTGATTGTAAGTTCCGCGAGCAAGGTTACGGAGATGGCACGTTTACGCTGACGAATGATACAAAAGGCATCGTGATAATTACTCCGATGAGCGGGACGCGAGCGACGACCTTCACGATTCTCGGTGCACTCATCGGCAGCGGATATTTTGAAGTGAAAGACACGCGCGGTCACGTCTTGAAAGTGACGGTGAAGGTCACGCTTTAAAGCATCTGGATGAAGGGTCAAGAGGGCTCGCTGTGGCGGGCCTTCTTTTCGTGCCGAGGGCCCGGCAGAGCTGGCAGGAAGCCAAGCGAGGACTAGCCGCTTGCGGTGAGGAAACAAGCACCATGTCCAGCCTTGCGGCTCGACGACTCGTACACCTAGCTGTTGCCCTCTCCGCGAGCGGATGCGCCCAAGGATTGCCTACCGACCCGCAGCCCTACTTCAGCGCATCCCTGACGTTATCGCAGCCAGCGACGCATTTCTATGGTAACGACTTCATGTATTCCTCACAGCCTTCGAGCAATGAGGTCGTCGTCTATAAGCGAAAAAAGGGCTACGGGCTGACGCGTTACGAGACGCTGACCTCAGGATTTTCGAGGCCGATGGGGATGGTGACGACTCCCGATGGTCGATGGTATGTTGCCAATTCCGGCGCCGCAGATGTGCTCGTCTATCGCACGACGCATAAGGGGCCGCAAGGCCCTCAGGCAACGATTCGCGATGACGGAGAAGTGCCCGTAAACGTCGACGCGACTCGCAATCAACAGCTCGTGGCGGTTTCAAACGGCTCGACCACCGGAGATGGGGCCGGAAGCGTGAGCGTCTATCTGAACCGCGAGAAGCGCGCCTCGCGTAACTTGACGTACGGAGGCGATCCGGTCCAGGGCGAGGGTGTCGCGATCGACTCCGCCGGCAACTGCTATTGGAGCTTCAATGATCCCGATAAGTTGACCGGATCGATCGTGGAGTTCGCCGGCTGCAACGGCAGCGGCTTGCCGCTCGTATCGGGAATCTTGACGGCCGGTGGATTGGCATTCGATAACAGCGGCAATCTGTATTACGTCGATCAACTCCTCGGCATCTTCAAATGCCAGGAAACGTCAGCGTGCAGCCTCTTTGCGCCAATCATCCTCGGCGGCCTCATCATTCCAACCAACATCAACTTTGATAACAGCGAGCCGCAGAACCTCTGGGTTTCGGATGCCGCCGGTTATATCGACGCGCTGAACCCCCAGGGTCTAATTGCTTACATTCTGCAAATACTCGGCGGAGTGACCCATCCCCCAATCGGAATCGCACCGGCGCCCGGCGGTTAGGCGCCGTAGCTCCGTGGTTCCACCGCGATCGGGTGTGCGAGACGCGGCGGAAACCGCCGAGCTACCCGACCTTCTCAGAACGTTCAGAGTGCAGGCCGGCCTGTCGCAGCAGGTGTTAGCGGATCGGGCGCTCATCAGCGTGCAGGCCATCAGCGCGTTGGAGCGCGGATTTCGCCGCGCGCCTTACCGCGCCACGCTGGAGCGCATCGCCGATGCGCTTGCTCTTCCAGAGGAATCACGCCAGATGCTCGAGCGTTCCGCTCGTCGCTCGCGTGGTCCGCGCCTCGGCGAGCGCCATCGCGCTCCGTTGCATAACCTGCCACGACAGCTCACATCGTTCCTCGGGCGCGACGAGGTCGTTAGAGAGATCGCGGAGCTCGTCGCGGCGGCCCCACTCGTTAGCATCGTGGGGACTGGCGGGGCCGGGAAAACCCGGGCCGCGATCGAGGTTGGGCGGCGCTTGCTCAATAAATTCCCGCACGGTGTTTGGTTCGTCGAGCTCGCGCCGGTCACCGATCCCGCGCTGGTGCTCAATGCACTAGCAACGGCGCTAAGCATTCAAGAGTCGCCGCGCTGCCCGCTGCTAGAAACCCTGATAGCGTTTCTAGCGCCTAAGCACCTCTTGATTATTCTCGACAACTGCGAACATGTGATCTCGCAGACCCGCGCCATCGCGGGATCGCTCTTGCGTGAATGCCCAAACGCCGCCCTGCTGGCAACGAGTCGAGAGACATTGAGCATTCCGGGCGAACGAACATATCAAATTCCTTCCCTGGCGGTTCCCGCGCAAATTCCGTCATCGCCAGCTGAAGCCGCAAAGTTCGGCGCCGTCGCCCTCTTCGTAGACCGGGTACGCGCGATCGTTACTCGCTTCGAACTGAATGTCGAAAACGTTAGGCCCGTCGTCGAGATTTGCCGGCGCCTCGACGGCTTGCCACTCGCCTTAGAACTGGCAGCCGCTCGTGCGAACGTTCTGTCGGCACAGGAAATCTACGATCGCCTCGACCGAGTGTTTGATGTGCTGACTGGAGCCCCGCAAGCGTTGGTGCCGCGCCACACAACGATGCGCGCGGCGATCGATTGGAGTTACGACCTTCTCTCCTCGGAAGGCCAGCTTCTCTTCAACCGGCTCGCCGTTTTCGTCGGCAGCTTTACTCTGGAGACCGCAGCGGCAGTCTTTGCCGACGAAAACATTCCTCGCGAAGACGCCCTAGAACTGCTTTCGTCGCTGATCGCCCAATCGCTCGTGATGGTCGACCACTCGCACGCCAGCACGCGCTATCATCTTCTCGAAACCACGAGGCAATACGCATTGGACAAACTGGAGGCGAGCGGCGAGCGACAGGCGCTGGCAGCGCATCATGCGCTCGCACTTCTTCAGGTTGCCATGCGCCTCGATCGCGAATGGTACGGTGCCTCCGAGCAAGTTTGGTTTCATGAAGCCGAAGCCGAACTCGATAATTTTCGCGCGGCGCTTTCATGGTCACTTGAGGAGCGAAATGACCTCCACGCGGGTTGTCTTCTTGCTGGAGCCCTCGCGAGGCTGTGGTATTCGCTTTCTCCGGTGGAGGGACGCCGTTGGGTTCGTTTGGCGATCGACTCAGTTATTGACTCAGCTACCGAAAAAGCGAGAGTCAAAGAACTGGCGCAGCTATATATCGCCGACGCGGAGCTCTCGGGTGCGCTCGGTGAGTCGGCGGCGTCACTTGCGTCGGCGGAACAGGCGTTACGGTTGCGTTCCGTACTCAATGACCTCCAGGTAGCCCGCGCTCAACACGCAGCCGGAAGCGCCCTTGCCGCAACCGGAGAGGGTTCGAAGGGCGAGGCGCTTTTGCAACAGGCGCTGGCCACCGCGGAGCGAGTCGCGAATCGCCGTCTGCAGGCGTTAGCTCTCAGCGATCTTGGAACGGTTCGCTCGCGCCGCAAAGACGTCAACGAGGCGCGCCGATTTTACGGCGAGGCCCTCTCACTTTACGTATCGCTCCGCCTCCAACGACCGGCAGCGTCGATCGCAGGCCACCTTGCCGAAGTCGAGTTCGAGGCAGGCGATCCGGCCGCCGCATTGCATCGCGCTGAAGAGGCGCGCGCGGGCCACGCGGCAACCCGGAATCGTCGTTCCGAGGCAGCCGATCTCAGCAATATGACCGCCTATCTTGTAGCGCTCGATTGTTTAGACGATGCCCGTTCGTATGCATCACAGGCGTTGCAGGCGGCCCGGGATGTCCGCGCCCCAGTGCTAACCGCGTTTGTCCTCCAGCATGTCGCTGCAATTATGGCGCTGGCAAGATATTCGGGGGCGCCTCGGCTGAAGAATCTTGAACGCGCGGCAATGTTGCTCGGCTTCGTCGAAACGCGACTGCAATCGCTTGGTGCCTGCCGCGACTACACCGAGCATCAAGAGTACGAACGCATTTTCGCCGCGCTTCGCAGGTCGCTAGGAGAGCGCCTCGACGAGCTCATGACCGTCGGCGCACAATGGAGTGATGAGGCAGCCGTCGCTCTTGACATAACGGTGTCAACGTAAAAATTGTTCCGCATGAGTCGTCTCGGCAACTTTCGTCGCCGCCGGAACGGGTTGTGCCGTAGAGTTCACCATTCACATTCGTCAAGTCCGCGGATGGGTTCGCACCGTCGGTGCCGCTGCTGAAGCTGTGCAATACCGACTCAGAACCGGCGGCAATTGGAGGTGCCGCAAAAACGGTACACTACTTTATATTTGCCGCCCGGGGTGATCGTGTAAACGGTTCCGCAACAATAGTATGAGGTAGGGCTGCCACGGCCGCCACCGGATGTCGTGCCGTACAGTGTGCCGTTCACGTCGATAAGGCTCGCGTACGGATTCGCTCCGTCGTCACAGCTTCAGCATCCGCCGGTAAAGCGATGCAGCACCTGCTCCTTGCCGCGGAAAGCCGCAAGCGTCAGGATGATTCGCCGCTTCGGGCCGCCTTCAAGATCGCCGCCGCCAAATTCAGTGTGGCGGCTCCTGTGAGCAATATCCGCTGCACCGGATCTCCGTTAGGGAACGCCAAAAGCAACGCCAAGACTAGCAGACTGGCAGCAGTACCGGTAATCAATAACCAGGTCGTCCATGTTCGATCCATCCGTGCATCGGCTGCCCACGCTGCCCACGCAAACAGGATCGACCCGCTCATCACAAGCGGTAGTTCGAAGATGGTCAAGCTACTTTCCGAAAGAAAGGCTCTCGCGGAAAAAAGCAGGCTAAGAGCTATGCATGCTGAGGCAAGGGTCAGCGCCCGATTCCTCCACGTGAGTGTCACGCGCGCAACCCTTCAGCCTTGGCGGCCGTTTGCCTTACGGCCGTCACGGTACTACGTGCAAGTTTATCGTTCGTGAGCGTCAGTTCCGCGACAACCGCAGATACCACCGTTTGAGAAAGCTACCTGCGGACGGGGCTTCGCGCCCGAGCCGATCGACACCCTGCAGTCGCGTGGGTTTCGAGTTGTGTCCTTCGACTACGCCGGTCCTGAGCGAGCGCAGCGAGTCGAAGGGCTCAGGATGATAGTGCGAACTGCTGCTGGATGTACCGGCAACCGGCGCGGAAACGTCTCCGCTACACATAGGTTGAGTTACGGCTTCAACGAGAAGACCGTTCCATAGCCGTAGACTCCCCCATACGCGGTCGTCCCGTATAGCGTGCCATTGTCGTCGAGGAGGTCCGCGTACGGGTATTGGCCGTCTTCGTAGCGGGCAAAGCTGTGAAGCACCGTTTCCTTGCCGGACAGTGTAACAGAGAAGAGCGTTCCATCGCCGGTCGCGCCATCGTTAACGGTGGTGCCATACAGCGTGCCGTTTACATTAGCGAGGCCAGCCCAGGGATGAGCGCCGTCGGTCTTCCCGCCTTTGAAACTGTAAAGCACGGCTTCTTTGCCTGACGGTTTTATCGAGAAGACCGTCCCAGCGTTCGAGGTCCCGCCGCCTCCGGTCGTCCCGTAAAGTGTTCCGTTGACATCGATCAGGTCGTCAAACGGCGCTGCGCCGTCTGTCCCGCCCGAGAAGTTGTGCAGTACGGTCTCATTGCCCGACGTTGTGATCGAGAAGACCGTCCCATCGTTCGAGGTTCCGCCGCCTCCGGTCGTGCCGTAGAGCGTTCCGTTGAGATCGGTGAGGCCGGCGCGTGGCAAAGCGCCGTCTCCCTTGCCGCCAAAGCTGTGCAGCACACGTTCTTTGCCGGACGTTGTGATCGCGAAGACCGTTCCGCCGTCGGTTGCACCCCCAAGGAGCGTCGTGCTGTAGAGTGTGCTCTTAACGTGAATGAGATCCGCGTCAGGCTCCGCGCCGTCTGCACCGGCCGAGAAGTTGTGCAACACGGTTTCCTTGCCCGACGGCGTCATAGAGAAAACGGTCCCGCAATAGCTCGAACTACCGCACGATCCACTATCGCCTCCCCCAATGGTTGTGCCGTAGAACGTTCCTTTCATATCTATGAGGCCCGCCAGCGGCCCTACGCCATCGTAGCCCTCGAAGCTATGCAGCGTGGTCTCTTTACCGGACGTGGTAATCGCGAAGACCGTGCCGTCAGATTGCGCGCCCCCATGTGAGGCGGTTCCATAAAGTACGCCATTGACCGCGATGAGAGGCGCATACAGGCTAGCGCCGATTTTGCCCCTCCCCGAAAAGCTGTACAGCGTCTTGTACTTGACGCTCTCAGGCGTTCGCGTTGCCGTGAGTCCCGCAGCCGATGGGCTCAGCGGTGTGCCATTTCCCCCGCAGGCCGCCAACATTGCCGCAGCGACGCAACTGCTAAATACGTGGCATCTAAGACGCTGAATATCCATGCCGTGCCTCCAAAACCGTGAGTGGCCTTTGCGCCTAGCTATGTTCGGCTAGGATCGCTCCGTTCCATTGGCGACAGTTTGCGGTAATCGAAAAAAAGAAACCAAGGTTACCGCCGCATGCCACGGCGCTAAAGCGGCACGGCTTCCGGTGCTGAGCCGTCCCCTGTCCCCCTTTGAAGCTGTAGATTACCCCGGCAGACGACTTGCGCACTCCGATCTGCTGCGCGACCGATAAAGGCGTTAACGAAGGGAAGCCGTT
>DATHOO010000054.1:0-3308 GCA_035484815.1 Candidatus Acidiferrales bacterium | reverse complement strand
AATAGCGATGCCCGCGCAAAAGCCAAAAGCCTGACGGCATAGACGGAAATCAAACATTTGGAGTTCCTTTCGACCCCTTAACGGTTCGACGGGGGCTAGGCGTTCCTCGGCTTCAGCTGGCACTTATCTTTCAAAGGGGGCCAACTTGCTTTTGAGGTAGACCCGGGGTTCTGAGGCAAAGCCCAGGGTCCAGCCAGGAAAAGGCGCGCCTATCGGCAATCTTAGGCATACCTAAAAATGACGTCCCTCTCGATCCGGCCGCTTTACGCTGCCGTTGCCGTTACGCTCTTGGCGTTTGTCGCGTTGCCGGCCGTTGCGTTGGCCGACGCGGATGACGTCGCGTCGCCCAACTCCACGAGCCTCGGATTGCAGCCGATTCGCGGCGTCGCTGCTCAAGCGACGCCGGCGCCGGGCGAATCGAGTGTCTTTAAGCGTAACGATGGAGCGTATCAGGCGATCCCGACAGCGCGTGGGCGCACGAAGGTCTTTCACATCGTCGAGCGTCAGGCGCCGTGGACACTCAAGCCCGGCTTGACCGTGATGGCGAACACCTACAACGGCGTCGTGCCCGGTCCGGCGATCGTCGTGCGGCAGGGCGACACCGTCGTCATGGATTACACGAACGACGGCCCGATGCCGGATTCAATTCATTTGCACGGCGTCCACGACATTCCCGACACGATGGACGGTGTCGGCGGCATCTCGCAACCGCTGGTCGTTCCGGGCGGCCATTTTGTCTATCACTTCGTGGCCAATGTGCCGGGCACGTTCATCTATCACACACACGACGACGAAGCGATGCTCGACTCCGGCCTCTACGGTGCGATCGTCGTTGAGCCGACGAACCCGCGGCCGATCGAGCGCGGCTTGGCACACGACTTTCTGGGCGTCCTTTCGTCGTGGCAGATCCAAAGCGGTGCCGAGAATCACTTCACGATCAACGGTAAAGAGTATCCCGCCACGCGTGTCCTCGACGTCCGCTCGGGCGAGCATTTTCGGATCCGCTGGATCAACATCTCGGGCGAAGAGTTTCACACCATGCACACGCATGGTCATTACCAGCAGATCATCGCCCGCGACGCAGCTCCCGTTGACTACCGCGACGTCGAGGATACCGTCTTGGTGGCGCCGGGGCAGCGCGTGGACGTCGTCATCGACGCCAATGCCAAGCCCGGAACGTGGTTGATTCACTGTCACGTCATGGATCACATCGAAGATGCTAGCGGCATGCCGGCCGGGCTGATTACTGCCATCCACTACGTCGGCACGCCGAACATGCTCACGGCGATGTACCGCGCGATGGCGCCGGTATCGACGCCGCCGTCGAGCGCGCTGGGCTTCTGGCCAACCGTTCTGCTGGGCGCAATAGCCGGGTTCACCATCTTTCTGGGCCTCCCGATCGCCCGCGCGCGGCGGCTCTCGCCGCAGACGGTTGCGCTGCTCAACGCGCTCGCGATCGGGATTCTCCTGTATTTAGTCGTCGAGATCGCGCAGAATGCGATCGCGCCGATCTCGCGCGGTTTGAGCGCGTGGCACACCGGTGCGGCCGCGTTTCCGATTGCGCCGATTCTCGTTTTCATTGCCGGACTCTTGATCGGCTTAGTCGGACTCGGCAGCGCCGCGACGCATTTCACCCGGCAAGCCGCGCAACACGCCGATAATCCGATCGTGCTTGCGGCGATTATTGCCGTCGGCATCGGCGCGCACAACTTCGGCGAGGGTTTAGCGATCGGCGCATCGGCCGCCGCGGGAGCCACGGCGGTGGCGCTGGCGCTGATCGTCGGCTTCGGACTGCACAACGCGACTGAGGGCTTCGGCGTCGCCGCACCATTGGTCGGACGCGTCGTGCCGAGCTGGGCGCAGATCGGGCTCGCGGGGCTGATCGCCGGCGGACCGACCTTCATCGGCACGATTATCGGCTACAGCTTTTACTCGCCGACGCTTTCGGTTTTCTTTCTAGCGATTGCCGTGGGTGCGCTGGTTTTCGTGATCGGCGAGCTTTGGAGCGTCTTGCGGCGAACGGGTCTCAACGTATCAGTTACCGCAACGATGTGCGCCGGGTTTTTGATCGCGCTCGCCACCGAGCTCTTTCTCGATATGAACGGAGGCTAGACCGGCGCCGTTTCACTACGGCCGAAGACTGAACGCGGTTCCCCAGCCCGTCGTGCCGCCGCCCTGCGTCGTGCCGTAAAGGCGCCCGTTGTAATCGAGCAGGCGCGCGAAGGGATTCGCGCCGTCCTTTCCTGCCTTAAATGCGTAGAGCACGTGCTCTTTACCGCCGGGCGTCACGCTAAAGACCGTTCCCCAACTCTTCTTCCCGCCAAAGACGGTCGTCCCGTACAGTACGCCGTTCACCGCGATCACATCGGCATAAGGATATGCGCCGTCCGCTCCGCCTTTGAACGAATGCACGATGTACTCCGTGCCGGACGTGCTCGAGGCAAAGACCGTGCCAAATCCCGCGGCACCGCCGAACTTGGTCGTTCCGTAGAGCTCTCCATTGAGCACGGCAACGCCATCAAAGGGATAGCCGCCGTCTGCACCGGCTTGGAAACTGTAGACCACACTCTCTTGACCGCTCAGGTTCACCTTGAAGATCGTACCCCAGCCGGCGCTCCCGCCTTTCATCGTCGTTCCGAAGAGCTCGTCGTCCGCCTCCGTAAGCTTCGAGTAGGGATAGCCGCCGTCTTCACCGGCATGGAAGCTATAGAGCACCTGCTCCTTGCCGGCGACCGAGCATTTAAACACCGTCCCATAACCGGCCGCTCCGCCCTCGACGGTCGTGCCGTACAGCGCACCGTTCACGACCAGGAGTTTCGCATAGGGCGCGGCGCCATCGCTGCCCGCCGCGAACGCATAGATGACATGCTCAGTACCGGTTAAGCTCACTGAATAGACCGTGCCCCAATCGTTCGCACCACCGGATTGCGTGGTGCCGTAGAGCTTGCCGTTGACGTTCACCAAGCCGGCGCACGGATACGCACCGTCGTTGCCGCCCTGAAAACTGTACAGGACGGTTTCGCCGCCCGACGGGGTCAGTTGGAAGACGGTTCCAAATCCGAACGCACCGCCCTCAGTCGTCGTACCGTACAGTTTGCCGCCGGCGGCGAGAAGGTCGCCGTAGGGCCATCCGCCGTCGCTTCCCGCGAGAAAGTCGTAGAGCGACTTGTAACCGCTGGTTCCCGCGAGCGGTGCGCCGGCGTCGCCTCGCACTTTGGCGGAAGGCGGCTGCCCGCACGACCATATCTGCGATGGGCCATTTCGCGTTATTGCGGCCGCGTTCGATCCATTGGCAGTCGGGAGCGACG